>JANTFI010000004.1 GCA_024763505.1 Gammaproteobacteria bacterium | reverse complement strand
TGCCATCGTTATTGATCGCGACCCAGAGAAAATAATCGCTGCCGAAATAATCCTGATCCGGAATATAGGTGAGTAACAAGCCATCGATGCTAACCCGACCATGCTCGGGCGGGATGTCGACCTGGATGCTACTGACAAACGGCCCGGACACCGAGCCGCTCAGGTCAATCGTGGTTTCGCCGTTGACGGCCACGCTGAGGCTGCGATCAGCGGCGTCTGGCAACACCGGAGTGATTTCAATGACCAGCATCTGGCTGGCAGTGCCACTCTGATTACTGGCCGAAATCGAGGTCGTGCTGTAACTACCCGCCGTGGTCGGAATGCCGGAAATCAGTCCGCTGCTGGTGTCGATCGTCAGACCGTCCGGCAGATTTTCAGCGCCGAATGTGGTCGGGTTATTGCTTGCGGAAATTTGATAATTGAACGCCTGGCCTGTGCTGCCGCTGGCCGAGCTGGCGCTGTTGATGGCAGGGGTGTCAGGCGCGATGGTAATGAGCAGCGTTTCGCTGTCACTACCGCTGGCATTGCTGGTACTTATGCTGACTGCAAAGCTGCCATCCTGGGTCGGCATGCCACTGATCAAGCCATTGGCATCGAGCGCCAGACCCGGTGGCAGGTTGCTGGCGGAAAAGGAAGTGGGCGAATAATCAGCGGTGATCTGATAGCTGAAAGCGATGCCGATGGTGCCACTATCGACCAGTGCGCTGGTAATTTCCGGTGGTGGCAGTGTGGCGCTGGCAACGAGATTGGTGGTACGTGTCATGTCATCGGTCGAGGCCAGCAGCGTCGCGCTCTTGCTGCCGACACTGGCCGGAGTGAATTCGATATCGACGGTGCAAGTCGACCCCTTGGGCATCGACAAGCCTAAGGTGCAAGTGCCGCCGACCTGGGTGAACTCCGCCGCATCGGTACCGGCAACATCGATCGCCGACAGTACCGAGGTAAAGCCTGCATTATTGGTAAAGCCCAGCGTCAGGGTTTGCGTGATCGGGGTCGTGGCGGGGGTGGATCCGAAATCCAGCGTCAATACATTATTCGGCGGTTGATCGGCAGAGGTGATCGGAGCAATCAGCGCGCTGACGCAGGTATTGATGCCGCCGACATTGCATACATGGTGGTCGGCAACAATCGGTGCGGAACTGATAAAGCTGCTCAGGGAGAGTGCAAAAAACAACAGTAAACCGGCTGGCTTGCGAATATCGGCCAGTCGTCCGACCCGGTGCTGACCGGTTTTGCCGCTATCAATCCGGTTGGTGCGTAGGTTTTGTTTTTCCTTCATGATTCCCTGCCCCCTTTTTTATTGTGTGCGCATGGAGCGTGCAGCAGTTGATTGCCCCGCGTCAAGATGAGAAGCTACTGACAACGGGGCGAGCTGTCAACTACACCACGCGAACCATGCAGTCTGCTTCAGCAGGCTTTTGCAATCGCTCAAAGGCACAGATTTTCCAGGACATCCAACTATGCAATGGTCGAAAATCGGGCGCGACCCGCTGCTACATTTCATGCTGCTCGGTGCCATCATTTTTGTCTTACTGGACGTGTTTGGTAGCGACGATAGTGAGCGGCGCATCGTGATCAAGCGCAGCGATATCGAGGTGCTGGAGAATGAATTTCGCAAAACACAGCAGCGTCCACCGGATGCGCGTGATCGGCAGGCATTACTCGAGCAACGTATCGAAGAAGAATTACTGTCACGCGAAGCCATTCGCCTCGGCATGCTCGAGGGCGACTCGATCATTCGTCGCCATCTCGCCGACAAGATGAAATTTCTGGCGGCCGGTCTGAATGAGGGTGACCGTCCGGATGATACCGACCTGCAGCGCTTCCTGCGGGAAAACCAAGAAGATTACCAATTACCGGCCAGCTATCGCTTCGAGCAAGTGGTGTTCGAGCCGGCCGATGCCGCCGCGCGCGAGCAAGCCATCGCCTGGCTGAGTCGGCTGCAGCAAAACCCACAGGCGCTGGATTTACCCGCTTCGAGCCAACCAAGGCGGGTGCATGCTACTCAGAAATCCTTGCAGCAACGCTATGGCGATGATTTCGTAACTGCGTTGCAACGCCTGCCGACCGGGCAGTGGCAAGGCCCACTGGCTTCCGACAAGGGTTGGCATCTGGTCTTGATCGAGCAAAAACAGGCTGCCGGTTCGGTTGAGCTGGAACCGCTGCGCGACCGTTTGCAGCAAGCCTTTTTGCTCGACCGCTATGTGCGACAGCTACGCCAACGCTATCAGGTCGAGGTGCAGCGTTGATGCTGTCACAACCCGAACTTTGCCAGCGGGTGCAGGCATGAAGTGGAGTCTGCGATGGCTGGCCTGCTGGCTGTGTCTGTTGTCCAGTACTAGCCTGTCGGCACATGAATTGCGCACCGGGTTTCTGTTTTTGCAGCAGCAAGGTGATAGCCAGAACTTCAGCCAGAACTTCAGCCAGGACTTCGATGTGTCGTGGAAATTACCGGCCCGGCTGCTCGGGCAGGGGCTTCCCGTGCCGGCGTTTCCCGAAGACTGCGAGTTGACACAACAAGGCTCGGACAACCGTTTGATCCAGCGCTGGCAGTTGCACTGCCAAACACCGCTGGCTGGGCGCGATATCCGGCTGGATGCGTTGGCCGAAGGGCTGGACAGCGCACTGCTGCAAATCCGCTATGGCGATGGTCGGGTGATCTCGAAGTTCATCAGCGCCGGTCAGACTCGCTATCGAGTCAGTGGGCAAAGCTCGTGGCAGGAAGTGGCCGGTGATTATCTGCTGCTGGGCGTCGAGCATATTCTGCTTGGCATCGATCATATTCTGTTTGTGTTTTTGCTGTTGCTGTATGTCGATGGTTTCTGGCGTTTGCTGAAAACCATCACCGCTTTCACCGTCGCCCACAGTATCACGCTGGCACTGGCGTCGCTGGGGTTGATTCATGTACAGCAGGCTCCGGTGGAAGCCTTTATCGCACTCAGCATTGTGTTTCTGGCCAGCGAAATCGCTCGGCGCTACCTGTTTGATCAGCCCGAGCAAGGACTATCCGCTCGCTATCCTTGGCTGGTGGTATTTCTGTTCGGGCTGGTACACGGCCTTGGCTTTGCCGGTGCGCTGGCCGAGATCGGATTGCCGCAGGATCAACTGGTCAGCGCGTTGCTGTTTTTCAATATCGGCATCGAAGTCGGGCAATTACTTTTCGTGTTGACGGTCAGCCTGCTCTACCGGTTGTTGTCGCAGCGCTTGTCGTCACGCAGCGCGCAGGGTTTGCAACTGGGCGCGGTTTATGTGGTGGGCGGGATTGCGATGTACTGGCTGATCGAGCGGGTCAGTGTCGCACTATGAGTCGCATCAGTAATCGCGCCGCGGGCCGGAATAATCATCCTTGGAAAATACAAACGGTGGCTCGCGCCCGGCCAGCGCTTCGATCAGCATCAATTCCTGATCGGTGTGATTGATAAACGGTGCTTCGCGGATCAGTTCACCTTCATTGCCCTGGTTCAGAATATACAGCGGCCGGTCATGGTGTTTGGCATTGACGATTTCTTCACTGAGTGGATCCTGATTGGCGCTGATACGGGTGGTGCCGTAACAGGTGCAGAAATAGGTTTGCTCGGGGTCGGCCTCGGCATACCAGCCGGTGCCGCGGATGCCAATGGTGGCGGTCAGCGTAGAGACCCGGATCGGAGTGTTGCGCGAGACCGAAAGCAGCTTGCCAGCCAGCAGGCGCAAGCCGCTTAAAATGAAATTATCGTCATCGTCTTCGCGCTCGATTTCGAGCCGGGTTTCACTGCGTATAATCATCGAATGGGTGTTGACGACGAAAATCATTTCGCTGGATTTTCCGGTTTCGACGGTATCGCCTGGGCGGATGATGGATTGCGGGTTGGCTTTTTTGCCATTGATCCAGGCCGAGCCGGTGAGACGATAGATAGAACGGCTGGCAGGCATTTTCTTCGGCTTTTCACCAAACAGGCTCCACGCGGCCTGCGCCTGTTCGGCAGGTAAGGTGGAATACAGCCCGGCCGCTAGCGCCTGAATCAAAAACTGTCGACGCGGGTGTTCATCGTGGTCTCGTTCCATCGGGTTTCCTGTCGCTGTGTCGGTAGCGCTGATTCTATTTTAAAAGTGCCACTGCGGCAAACCGGCGACTTTATTCAAGGGCAGGATCCAAACAAAAGACGACAAGCGATTGTTCAGGCAAGCCGTAACCGGAGCAGAGCTATTGCAGCACCAGTGTGGTCTGAAGCTGCTGGCCGTCCCGGGAAAAGCGGATATCGACCTTGTCGCCGATGCGATAGTTATCCAGCGCATCGAGCAGCGACTCGGTGTCGCTGACCGGGTAGGAGCCGATCTGCTGGATGATGTCTCCGGGAACGATGCCGTCATTGCGCATGATCTGTGCCGCGCGTAAACCGGCAGCGGCCGCGGCCGAACCGGGTTCAATCGACAGAATCGGCACACCTTCGATCCCGAGCTGTTGCTGAATCAGCCGGCTGATGCGTTCATCCACGCTGATGCCCAGCGCGGGACGCTGGTATTGTCCGCGGGCGATCAATTGCGGAACCACCCGGTTGACAGTATCGACCGGCACGGCGAAACCGATGCCGGCATAGGTGCCGGAAGGACTGAAAATCGCGGTATTGATGCCGGCCAGCCGTCCGGCACTGTCGAGTAACGGGCCGCCCGAATTGCCGGGATTGATGGCTGCGTCGGTTTGAATCAAGTCATTGATGGTGCCACCTTCTTCGGTGCCGATGCTGCGATTGAGGGCCGAAATTACGCCGGTGGTCAGGGTGTGATCGAGTCCGAACGGGTTGCCGATGGCATACATCGCCTGACCGACCTGCAGGTCGTGGCTGGAGCCTATCGGCAGCGGTGGCGGCAGCTTTTGCGGCATCGGCAGGCGCAGCACGGCCAGATCATGCTGCGGACTGGCGCCGACCAGCACGGCGCGGAAGCTGCGCTGGTCATCCAGCCTGACATGCACTTCCGAGGCATTTTTCACTACATGATAATTGGTCACGATATGACCGTTCTGGTCCCACACGAAACCGGAACCGGTGCCTTGCGGCATGCGCGTGATGTCGCGTGTCCACAGGTTGATACTGTCGCTCAGCGTGGTGATGAATACCACCGATGGACTGGCCTGGCGAAAGATTTCGATGTTGGTTTTTTCCGTTTGGGAAAGCTCCCCGCGCGCGCTGACCATCCGTGGTTCGGCATTCATCGTCGCCCACATGATTTGCAGGTTGGGCAGCAAAAAGCTGACCGCCAGCACCACAATCAGGATATACAGTAAGATGCGAATGCTGCGCAGCAGGCGTAACGGGTCGGGACTCGGCATGGAATTTCGGTGTCAGAAAAGTCGCCAGAGGGTATCAGAAAATGGCAGTCTCGTCAGGCGCCGGGCCGGGTCAAAATTGATCCTGCTCGACCTGAAGATAGATTTGCGCGATCACTTTGCCGAGATGCTCGAAATCATACCAGCGAGCAAAAGCTGCCAGATCCTGTTTCAGTCTCGCGGTCATTTCATAGTCGGTCAGCCCTTGCGGGTAATATTGCTCCACGCCCTGATACAGCGCCTGCAGAAATGTCAGGCTTGTTTGCACCAGCGATCGATCCGCGGGCAAACCCTGTCCGGGAATATAGAGGCGCATGTCGAGATCGAGCGCCTGTCGGGTGGCTGCGATCTGACCCTTGAAGTCGGCATCTTGCGGCACCCCCTGCGACGGGACTTCGGGCTCGACCACGAGGCCTCCGAGAACCAGAATCCTGTCCTCGATGATTTCAACCGTCAGGTCGTGATCGGTATGAGCATGGGGCAGGCGACGGATTTTCAGCGCCACGCCATTGAGGTTGATGACCGAAGTGCCATCAAGCGCCTGGTCGGGGCGTTTGATTTTGGTCTTTGTCGCGCCTTCGGCCGGTGCAAAGACCTCGATCCATTGCTGGTCTTCGCCGCTTTCCAGTCGCTCGATCATCCGCGGGTGGGCATAGATCGGGGCCTTTGGGAAGGCTTGATGGATGGCGTGATTGGCCAGCCAGTACAAGCCGTGGATGTGGGTATTGATAACGGCGACCACCGGTTGATCGGTGATTTCCCGCAACCGCTCGAGAACCAGTTGGCCGACCTCTTCACTGCTGCCGGGGTCGACCAGCACCACGCCTTGCGGCCCGATGATGGCGACCGGATTGGTGGCCGGGTGTCGCAGCTGGCTGGCCGGGCATTCGACCGGGTCGGACCCCCGAATGACATACACGGTTTCGGACAGCGGCTGAAAAGAGCAGGGCTTGCCGCTGGCTGCGTGACCCGGCGTGAAAACCAGCACGATCGCCAGCAAGGTCGCCAGCCATAACAGCGTCTGAACAGTTGACCGTCTTTTCATCGCAAGGCTACTCCGCCATCTCCAGACCACTGCCGCCTGCGGGCGCAGGCAGGTCGCGGAATTTCGGCAAGCCATCGCGAACCGGACTGACGGTTTCCTGATAGTGCACATGAAATCCGGGCTGGAATGTGAGGCCGGCAATCACCGAGGCCGGAACATCAGTGACCCCCATGTCGGGATGTTCGGTGAAGATATGGCCGCCACATTGTTTGCACCAGGTCCGCTTGCTGACTTCATGGTCATGGGAAGAACCCGGGTTACCGCTGTAGTGGGCCATGTGATCCTGCCCGGTGATGATGGTGACCGCCTCCGGTTTCCACAAGGTAAAGGCGTTAATCTGTCCGGCTGACCAGCGCCGACAGGAGTCGCAATGGCAATAGGCCATGGCTTCGGGTTCTCCTTGCAGCTGGAGTTGTACTGCTCCGCAAAAGCAGCTGGCTTGATAGGTGGTTGTCGTATTCATGATTTTATCCTCGGGTTTATTTTTGCTCTTGACCGTCAAAGTGCACGGAAGATTGTGGCTGGGTATTGACATGCAGTTGAAAAATATCGGGTCGTGAATAATGTCCGGCTACATCGAAGGCCCTTCGGGCGATGCCGACTTTTGCCGGATCGATGTCGTGATACAAAATGCCCGGTTGCTGTCGCATCGGTCCGGCGACGATCTCACCGCCGGGCGCGATGACGACCGAATCACCGGGGTTGATCCACTCGTCCTGATCCGGATACAGTTGATCTCTGCCAGGCAGGTCATCCGGTATGTCATGACCCTGCATCAGGTTGCCGCATCCCACCACCCAGCAGCAGCCTTCGCGTGCGATATGCTGCAGGCTGCCAATCCAGTTGTCGCCACTGTCGTAGGTCGGGGCGACATAAATCTCGACACCTTGCGCGTACAGGGTGTATCGAGCCAGTGGCATAAAATTCTCCCAGCAGAGTAAGGTGCCAATGCGGCCGGCCGGTGTTTCGACTACGTTCATCCCGCTGGCATCGCCGAAGCCCCAGACCATGCGCTCGGGATTGGTGGGCATCAATTTGCGATGATGATTCAACAGCTTTCCATCGGCGCCAATCACGATGACGCTGTTATACAGTGTCGCCCTGCTGAGCCGGTGGTCTCTTTCTTCGATGCCGCAGACGACCGTGACGCCGTGTTTTTTTGCGGCTTGATATAACGGGTCAAGATCGTTGCTGTCGAGGTTCACCGCATTGTCGAGCAAGCGTTGGTGCAAGGCTTCGGACAAGTCCCAGTCGCCACCCGGGCGCAGCCGCCACACCCAGGCCGGGTAGCCGGGGATAAAGGCTTCGGTAAAGACGACCAGTTCGGCGCCCTCGCGCGCGGCTTCTTCGATTTTGGTTACCGCAAGGTCAATGGTGCTGACCTTGTCCAGAAATACCGGAGCGGTTTGTACGATGGCAAGTTTGGTCATGGCGATATCCTCTTGATGACGTAATGATTATTTCTGGCCGACGGCAACCAGCATTTCGCAAGGCCCTTCGAATTGCCCGTTGCTTTCAAACTGGCTCAGCGAGGTTTCGATTTCCTGCCAGGCTTCATCCTTTTCGGGGTCGCTCAGGCTACTGAGCATCTGGTGCAAGGCACCGAACGATTCCTGCTCGAACTGAAGGCATTCAGCCGCTGATCTAACCCGGACCGGTGCGTTAATGGCTTCGACGGAGATATTGCTCAACCCGGCATCGGAAAAAAGCTGCTGTAATTTTTCTCTACTGCCGAGGCTGAATGGACCCGGTTGACCGGGTAGCGGCGCAGGTAAATTGGCGCGTCTGCGAATAATGGAAACCGGCAGTGAAAAGAATGGATTCTTTTCGGCAGTGGAATACACCATCGCTGCAACTTTGCCCCCTTTTTTTAATTGCTGTTTCATTCCGTCCATAGCTTTAATCTGGTCTGGAAAATAGATCAGACCCACACGCGAAATTACGGCGTCAAATTCGGGTTCGTCCAGTTCGGCCAATTGTTCACCATCGATCTCGCGGGTTTTGATATTGTCCAGTCCGGCCAGATTTGCGGACTGTTCTGCATAGTGCAGGATTTCTGCCGAAAGATCGGTGGCCAGTACATGGCCGCCTGCACCGACGCGTCTGGCTGCAGCAAGGCTTTGCTCACCTGCACCGGCGGCAACATCAAGAACTCGATGACCGGACTCCACTCCGGCCATATCCAGCATGGTTTCGGTGGCCGGTCCCAGCCATCGGGACAACAGCGGCGACCAGCGATGCCAGGCCGGTGCCGCCTGGTTCCATTGCTGCAAGGTGGTTTTCTTGTACTGCATTGAGTCGAACTCGGTAGTAATGGGCTGTGGATTTTTGGTCATGGCACTTTCCTGTTGGTGGTTGTTTACGGTGCCATTCAGTCTAGGCCGATCACTCCGGCTTACAATTCGCAAAAAAAACAAACATAATGTGCAAAAATGCACAGGCCGGGGGAGAGATGAACTGGGACGATCTGAGAATATTTCTCGCTGTCGCGCGGGTCGGCTCGATCAGTGGGGCAGCGCGGCAACTTGAAGTGCAGCATTCGACCGTCTCACGGCGTCTGCGCAAGCTGGAAGAAACACTGGGCGCGCGCCTGTTCGATCGAAAAACGGCTGGTTATGAATTGACGCTGGCGGGTGAAAACCTGCTGCAATCGGCACGCCGTATGGAGACGGAGGTGCTGCATGTGGATTCGGCGGTACTCGGTGAAGATGCTCAACTGGTCGGACCGCTCAGGGTCACGGCGATCAATAATATGGCTTCGACGGTACTGATGCCGATATTTTCCCGTTTCAGCCAGGCTTACCCCGACATCGAATTGCATATCGAGGTTTCCAATCTGGATTCCAGCCTGTCTCAACGCGAAGCCGATGTGGCACTGCGCTTGACCAATACGCCTACCGATACGCTGGTCGGTAAACGACTGGTGACAGTGGCGTCAACCATCTATGGCAGTCGCGAATACTTGCGGCAGATGCGTGAGCAAAATCGTCCACCAAAGTGGATCGGGGTGAATTGCTGTGGCTTTCACAAATCCTGGACGCGGCATGCCTGTGAGGATCAACAGCATCATTTTTACAGTGATGACACGCTGCTGACACTGTCAGCCATCCGCAATGGTCTGGGCATTTCTTTTCTGCCCTGTTTTATGGGGGATGCCGACCCGAAGCTGGAGCGTTATTGCGATCCGGACCCGGCGCATGATCTCGGGCTTTGGTTATTGTTACACCCGGATATGAAACGCACCGCCCGGGTGCTGGCCTTTCGGCAGCATATGGCTGAGGCCATTCAATCAGAAAAAGATGTATTTGAGGGCTGCGTAGCCGGAGCATAGATAGGAGTCTGGATCCAGATTTTGATTGACGAGGTAAAAGAATCTCCCTCCAATAACAGGCCATTACCCTCTGTTTTATAAAAGCTGTTTTGATGCTGATCCTGATCTATTCAGAATACCGCCAGCCGAGCAAAGGTGATGAGCATTAGCATTATCCGAAATAGCATCAAGCAGGCTTGCAGGATTGGAGGTTTTGGTAGCAAACCATTGCCTATAACAATGGCGTTTGTACGTGTTGCAGCGGATAGCAGGTTCCCTGATTGGTGTGGTCATTATCAAGTGGTACCCGCCGTTGGTTAAATGTATAAAACGACCACATACTCCATTTGCTGTTGGTGCAAGACCGGGATGGCCAGCATTGATTCATATTTGTCATTTGCTTTAGCGTTGAAGGCGTGCACATTTCCCGAACCAATTGTTGGTATGCATTTTTCCCAGCTTTGACCAATCGCTCCATATCCACGAGCGATGCGGATCGTCTCGTCAACGCTATCAATCTGCTCCTGATCCTGTGTAATTGCTCCATTGAATATCAGGTAGCCACTTGCCTCGTCCGCCTTCCAGATTTCAAATCGGCGGGCAATCGGCGTTGATCGGGAAGACAGGAAGGTGACGACTGAACCGATATCGTCCCGATTATCATTCGCGTTGACCGGTAATGCGATGACCGTATTGATGTTTTCCTGTTTGGCTGCCTCGGTGCGCAGAAATGAGTTGGAATCCCTCATATCCGCAATCCTGGGAGATAATGTTTCCCATACCTGACCGGGTAAACCGCGGCCGCGTGGAAATTTAATTCGTTTTGAAAGCCACTCGAACCGCTCCAGATCACCGTAGTAACCGTCGATCATCGATAGTCCACTCAAGCCATCATCTTGCCAGACTTCGATTGCTCCGGAAGGTTGATCGATATCACCGCATAGAAAAACAAGTACAGCCAGCAGCTTGGGACCTGAAAATATTGGTATGGCCACCGCAGAAGTTAACCCCACTTGGTGAGCCGCCTCGGTGCGGCGAAAATTTTCATGCGTGAATTGATGCAGGACCACCGGGTTACCTGTGGCCCAGGCTCGGCCGGGCAGACCTTCGCCCGGAGCAAAAGTGACACGTTTGCTTGCGGCTGCAAAGGTGTCGAGGGTACCGTACAGGCCATCTTCGAACACAAGGTTTTGGCCGGCGGCATCGGGCACCCAGACTTCAATAACACGAATGAATGGTTTCATTTATTTCTCCATTAACACTAAAACAGAACAACCTGTGGATGTGCAAAGCAAAAATCATGCCGGATAATGAAAATCCTCTGGATCGGCATGGCTGGAAAATTCTGACCGGCCAAGTATAAATCATCAATCCGGGAAGTTATATTTCGCTTCGCACCTGTTCTGTACAGGATCCTGACCATACCTGCCGGTTCCTGATCGCAACGAAAAAACAGCCTTGCGTTCGGGCGGATGCACTTTTCTCCGGTGCAGCCATCGGCTAGAAGTCATCCATCTCTTCGTGCAACTCTTCGATCAGTTTAAAACGCTCGCGGCTATTTTTTTCTCGATGTCTGAACATGCTGGTGCTCAAAAGATGAATGAGAGAGCAGGCGGCCGGATAACTGTCGAAGATGCCGACGCCTGATACTTCAGCGGTCAACACCCAACTCGCATAATTGATACTGGCACCAACATTCGGTTCGGTCAGGTACAGAATTCTGATGTTGCGCGCATGCAAGGATTTCATGGATTGCAGGAAACGTCGGGTGCGTCGACGAAAACCAACCGCTATGACCACATCATTTTCAGAGATATCCACGATCTGTTCGGCCAGTGTGGATGCTTCTGCAACCAACAGGTGAACCTCTTCGCGTACCTGCAGAATTTGCCAGCGCGCATAATCTGCCAGAAAGTGGCTGTGGCGGAATCCGAGCAACCAGATTTTTTCTGCAGCAACCAGTCGGGTCGCAATCGTCTCAAGATAAGCCACGTCGAGACGTTCAAAAGTTTGAGCCAGATTTTGAATTTCTAGCTCCATGTGCCGGATCAGACTCGAGTCTTCAAGTTGCCGCTCTGGTTGCTGCGACATCATATAGAGCGGCGATCCCCAGACTTGTTGCTCCCTCGCCTGACGACGGGCTTGCTCGAAGTTTTGATAACCCAGGCGTTGAAAGAAACGGGTGGTTGCCGCTTTGGATACCCCGGCAAGCCGAGCCAGTTCGGTCGCGGAATAGCTCGCAATATCGCCAGGAAAGTCCAGTAGTAAATCAGCCAGTTTTCGCTCACTCGGTGGTAATTGGGCGTAATGTTCGCGAATTCTGCTGATTGTGTTGGTTGGTTTGCCGTTCACTTAGCCTTACCGTTATCGATTCATTCAGCACCAGCATAACGCAAGATGCACCAAATTCGCTCGTTAAAATAATTGTTTCATAAAATTTGATATTTTGAAACAATTGTTGCAGGATTGTATTATTACGGCAATCTACTTTCTGAACATGAACAAGGCTGAAACCAGATTCCAGCGTATTTCCGGTCGAGCCGCGACCTTAAGCCAGCAACTCGCTGTGCTGACGGAGGTAATCGTTATTCTGTTGCTGATCCTGCTGGTGCTCGATGTCTGGTTAGGGATTGTGGTGCGTTATTTTATCGATCTGCCTCTGACCTTTACCGAAGAAGCTGCGCGTTACCTGATGATCTGGATGGCGCTGTTGGCCATATCCGTCGGCATTTCGAAACGATCGCATATTGGCGTTTTGTTTTTGTTTGATCGCACCCGCGGTTTGCCACGCCATCTGTTAATGGGTGTGATCGATGTACTCGGTTTTGCCTTTTTTCTCTTCCTGTTTTATTACGGAATCAGCTTTACCCAGGACGGCGCTCGGCGACTGACGATGATCTATGATCTTCCAAAATCAATCCCTTTTTCCGCGGTTCCGGTTGCCAGCCTGCTCGCGGCAATCCAGATCGCACTGGTTGCGGTGCGTGATCAGGCCGCGCTCCTGCCCGAACCCGATCAAAGCAAGGTCGATCTGTGATTACGGTAGCCCTGGCCTTTTTCATATTGATGCTGATTGGCGTCCCGGTCGGTTATGTGCTGGGCATTGCCGGTGTCATCGGCATGATGCAAATGGGCGGCGAGCAATTTCTGTCGATGGCGCCGAAACGATTCTTCGCCGGTCTTGATTTGTTTCCGTTTCTGGCTATGCCGTTTTTTATTCTCGCCGGCGAAATCATGAATCGATCCGGTATTACCCATAAGCTGGTCGGGTTTGCCGATGCGCTGGTGGGCTATTTACGCGGCGGCATGGCGCATTCGAATATGATTGCATCGGTGCTGTTTGCAGGGCTGAGTGGTGCCGCTACTGCCGATGCCGCAGCGTTTGGTAACACGCTGGTGCCGGCGATGGTAAAAAAGGGTTACACCCGGCCTTTTGCATGCGCGGTCACGGCTGCCGGGTCGATTATCGGTCCGACCATACCTCCTTCTTCCCTGATGGTCGTTTATGGTTCTCTGATGGGCGTATCGATTGCCGGCCTGTTCGCCGCTGGCATCTTGCCCGGGCTGTTGATTTGTCTGGCCTGTATGGCAGTCATCGCTGCCTTCGGTCGGCGCTGGAATCTGCCGAAATCGGATCAGCGTCCGAGTCTGCGCCGCATTTTTCACTCTTTTCGCGCTAGTATTCTGGCTCTGGTCATGCCGGTGTTGATTCTCGGTTTCATCCTTGGCGGCATCACGACACCGACCGAAGCTGCCTCGATCGCAGTCGCTTATGCCTTGTTTCTGGGGGGCGTCATTTATCGAAGCCTGAGCTGGCGCGATTTGTACGAAATGCTCGCCCGTACGGCCCTGATCACCGGCGTGGTATTCCTGATTATCGCGTCGGCGTCGATTCTCGGCTGGTGGATGACTTTCGAACAGATTCCGCAGGCAATTGCTGCCGGGTTTTTATCCGTGTCGGAAAATCCTGTTGCCATAATCGGCATGATCCTGATGTTACTGCTGGGTATCGGACTGTTCATGGATATCAACGCAGCTTTAATCATTCTAGCCCCTGTACTGGCACCGCTGACCCTGTCGATCGGGATGAACCCGGTACATGCCGGCATCATGATCGTGCTGGCATTGAATATTTCGTTGATGACTCCTCCGGTCGGTGCCTGCCTGTTTGTACTGGCATCTGTCACCGGTGAAAGTGTCGAAGCTATTACCAAGTCGCTTTGGCCCTTTCTGGTTGTCGAAGTACTGGTGTTGGTCGTTATTGCGTTCTGGGCCGATTTAACTTTATGGGTTCCACATATGCTGGGGCTGTAGGAACCCGGAAAATCGAGATGTTCAGACTCCAGCAACGTTCATTTAACTCTACCCGAAGGAAACTATCATGAAAAAACAGACCTTTATGAAATCCACTCTGGTCGCTACCGCGTTGGCGATAGGGCTTGGCTTTTTGCCGGCTCATGCGGAAAAAGTCATCAAGATTTCCCATCTGAATCCAGGTGACCCGTTCAATAATAATTCCGGTGCCATGACCTCGGTGTTCAAATCACTGGTGGAAGCCGGTACCAATGGCTCTGTCAAGGTACAAATATTTTCCGATGGCCAACTCGGCAAGGATAACGAGGTCATCGAACAAACCCGGACCGGCGTGATTCAGTCGAATATTTCTTCCTCCGGTGGTGTGGCCCAGCATTACCCGCTGGTGGGCGTATTCGATCTGCCATTCGCCTTCCCCAATATTTCAGTCGTGCACAAGGTCATGGATAAAGACAGCAGTTTTGGTAAAAAGCTGGTTGCGGATATGGAAGAAAAAACCGGTCTCAAAGTGCTCGGGCTGCTCGACAGTGGAGGCTTTTTTGCCATTACCGATTCAAAAAAACCGATTCGTTCGCTGGCCGATATGGAAGGTTTGCGCATCCGGACCATGACCTTGCCTACGCATGAAGCCATCATCAGTTCGTTGGGTGCCAAACCCACTCCATTGCCCTGGCCGGAAGTCTATACCGCGCTTCAAACCGGGGTGGCTGACGGTCAGATGAATCCGATACCGATTATCGCCTTTGCAAAATTCGACGAGGTACAGAAATACCTGACCCTGACCAAGCATATCATTACCCCCTATGTCTGGTTCATGAATATGGATTTCTACAATAGCCTGACCGATCAGGAAAAATATGTCGTGAATTATGCAGCCGAGGCAGCTGTCGTTGCCGGACGAGGTATTTCGCGGATTATCGAGGCGTCTGATCGCGGCTTGCCCTACCTCTCTAAAAAAATGAAGGTCAACAGCCTTTCCCCTGCGGAAATGAAAAAGTTTGCAGCCATCTCGCAACCGGCGGTCAAAAAGCTGATTCGCGAAAAATTTGGTGATGAAGGCGTTGATATGCTGAAAGCCATGCAAAAATCAATTGAAGAATCCTCCATGTAGTAACTTTGCCGGGGATCGGTTTTCAGTCGACCCCCGGCCTTTTTTAGTTTTTAGTTTTAAGATTTTAGCTTTTTAATGCAACCCGTTATTCCGACATATCCTTTCGAGCTGACGATGAATACCGCTGTTTCGGGGCCGGCTGATTATGCGGCGGCCGTCTCCCGATATTTCCCACGGGAAAGCTTTGACCGTGCGCGCAGTATCATTTCCCGCTGGCCGGGTTATCAGCCTTCACCTCTGCGATCTCTCGATGGTCTTGCCTCAGCACTGGGTATTGAAAAGTTGTATTACAAAGATGAAAGCGAGCGTTTCGGCCTGGGCAGTTTCAAGCCACTGGGTGGCGCATATGCAGTCACCCGACTACTGCAAAAAATAATTTTGCAACGCCATCACTTCAATGCTGACCCGGGTGATCTTTTACAGGGAAAATATGCCGACTATGTCGGGCACCTGACGGTTACAGCGGCAACCGATGGTAATCATGGGCGTTCGGTTGCCTGGGGCGCACAACGTTGTGGCTGCCACTGTGTCATTTATATTCACCAGCATGTTTCAAAGCAGCGCGAGCAGGCGATTCTCGATCTGGGCGCCAGTGTCACCCGGGTGGCGGGCAATTATGATGATTCGGTACGTCAGGCCTACCAAAGAGCCGAAGCGCCTGACTGGTATATCATTCAGGATACCACCGATGGCACAGCTGCCGAGATTACGCTGGACGTGATGCATGGCTATACCCTGATGGCAGATGAAGCGATCGAACAACTAACAGACCGGCCCTTGCCCACGCATCAGTTTCTACAGGCCGGTGTGGGTGGCATGGCGGCTGCAGTGCTGGCGCGTTTCTGGTTTGAAACCGGGCAACAACGCCCGGTGACAGTGCTGGCCGAGCCGACCCATGCAGCCTGTTGTTTCCTGAGCCTGAGCGCCGGCCGGCCCGAAATTGCAGAAGGCGATCATCCAACCATAATGGCCGGCCTGGCCTGTGGCGAAATATCATCTCTGGCCTGGGAAGTCCTGAAAACAGGAGCGCAAGCCGCTCTCACGCTGGCAGATGATTCGGTCAGGGATTGTATGCAATTACTGGCCGATCGACGTTTTGGTGATCCGGCCATTGTCGCTGGTGAATCAGCAGTAGCCGGTCTGGTCGGTTTGATCGCAGTGATGAAAGATCAGGACGCGCGCAATAAACTCGGGCTGGATCGGCATAGCCGGGTCATTGTTTATGGCACGGAAGGGGCCACTGATCCTCAAATGTATCGGCGCATTGTTGGCCGGTCTGCACAAGAGGTGTTACATGCAGGCTGAACGTCCATGGGCTGATTTGCGAATCAACAGCGAGCGACTGAATAACCGGATTCACCAGCTGGCGCGCATCGGTGCGCTGGAGGGAGGGGGAGTTTGCCGGTTGGCCTTGAGCGATGAAGATCGAAAAGCAAGAGACCTCGTTTGTCACTGGATGAAGCAACTTGGCCTTACCGTCAGCATTGATCGTATCGGCAACGTGACAGGTTTACGTAAAGGAAAAACAGACTCGCCCCCGGTCATGACGGGCTCGCATATTGATACGGTGGCCACCGGTGGTCCTTATGATGGCAATCTGGGCGTGCTGGCCGGGCTGGAAGTGATCGAGACGCTGAATGAGGCTGGTATCGAAACCATTCACCCGCTCGCGGTCGGATATTTCACCAATGAAGAAGGCGCCCGTTTCGCACCGGACATGATGGGAAGTGGGGTTCATCAGGGAGCGCTGGATCTTGACCAGATGTTGGCGGTCAGGGGAATCGACGGTAAAACGGTTGGCCAGGAGCTGGAGCGCATCGGCTATGCCGGCGAACAACCCGTCGGGCAATTCTATGCCCGCCGCTATATCGAGTTGCACATTGAACAGGGGCCGGTACTGGAACAGCGTGATATCCAGATTGGCGCAGTTACCGGCGTTCAGGGTATTTCCTGGACCGAGTACAGCATCCGGGGTATATCCAATCACGCCGGTACCACGCCGATGGAGCTGCGCCATGATGCCGGATACGTCGCCGCCCAAATCGTCGTCGAAGCACGCCGGCTTGCCCGGGACATGGGGCAGGGTCAGGTCGCGACAGTCGGGCAAGTGGAAATGATTCCGAATCTGGTTAATGTCATTGCGCGAGAAGCTCGCCTGACGGTTGATCTTCGAAATATGGACGAGCAACGGTTGCAGTTGGCGGAGAAAAGACTGGGTCGCTTTATCGATGAGATAGCAACTGCGGAACAGGTCGAGATCAGTCAACGCTCACTGGCCCGGTTCCAGCCGGTTCACTTTGACCCGGCCATGATCGAGCTGGTTGATTCAACCGCTGCACGGCTGGGCCTGAGTTGCCTGAAAATGCCGTCTGGCGCTGGCCATGATGCCCAGATGTTTGCACCGAATTGCCCGACTTCGATGATCTTTGTGCCCAGCCAGGGCGGTATCAGCCATAACATTCATGAATTTACGGCAACCCATCAAATCGCTGCCGGTGCCAACGTGCTGTTGCAAACCTTGTTGCACTGTGCAACTCAGGAGCCAGACTGAATGAGTCGTGTTATTCGTACGGCCGCCGCACAACTCGGACCGATAGGGCGAAACGAAACCCGTCAATCAAGCGTTGCAAGAATGCTCGAATTGATGCGGGAGGCCCATGCCAGTGGCGCTCAGCTGGTGGTGTTTCCGGAACTCGCGTTGACTACTTTTTTCCCTCGCTGGTATTTCGAGCAACAGCAACAGATAGATTATTTTTTTGAAACCGAAATGCCAGGACCCGAGACCCGGCCTCTGTTTGAAACAGCTGCCAGACTGGGCATCGGGTTTTATCTGGGTTTTGCCGAACGCATTATTGAACAAGGTGTGAGTCATTATTACAACACATCGATTCTGGTAAACCGGCAAGGCAAGATTATCGGGAAATACCGTAAAATTCATTTGCCCGGTCATCAGGAAAACGAGCCCTGGCGACCTTTCCAGCACCTAGAAAAGCGTTATTTCGAACGCGGAAATTTGGGCTTTCCCGTGTTCGATGCATTGGACGGAAAACTGGGCATGTGCCTGTGCAATGATCGACGCTGGCCTGAAACCTATCGAGTTATGGGCTTGCAGGGAGTCGAAATGATTCTGCTCGGCTACAATACACCGTTGCATTATCCGCTGGCCCCGGCGCATGATCACTTGCAAAACTTTCACAACCATCTGGTGATGCAGGCGGGTGCTTATCAAAATGGTACCTGGGTGGTCGGAGTCGCCAAAGCCGGTATTGAAGAGGGCTGTGAGTTGATTGGGCAGAGCTGCATCATCGCACCCACCGGAGAAATCATGGTTCAGTGTGACACTCTGGAAGACGAGTTGATTATCGAGGATTGCGACCTCGATCGATGCCGTGAAATTCGGGAAAATATCTTCAATTTTTCACTACACCGGGAGCCTCAGGACTACCAGTTAATTTGCCAGCCAAAGCTATCGACGGAAGCTTGATCTCGAGAAACCACCGCTGGCACGGGCTTTTCACTGTAAACCGTGCCGGCCCTTCTGCCCCCGGTTGTGACAAACCAATTCTTCACGGTAAATACAGAACCGGCCGGTCAGATTCAGCTGGAAGCTTGCCGTAACCACTGTGCGGCACCATGCAGGCCGGGTTGCTCGTTCAGCATGACACGCAGCGGGATGGATGATAAATATTGACGAAATCGTCCCTTGGCTTCGAAGCGGTCGCGGATCCCGCTGGCGGACACGAAATCGAGAAAACGCGGTACGATACCGCCGGCGATATATACGCCCCCTCGAGCACCGACCATCAACGCAAGATTGCCAGCAGTTGCGCCGAGGATGTCACAAAATATCTGCAGGCTTTCGCACGCCAGTGTATCTCTGTGATGCACTGCCGCATCGGTAATTGCCGGCGCGCCATGCAAATCTGCCGGCTGTCCACGCATCTGGCTCAGGGCTAGATAAATGTTTTCAATGCCGGCGCCCGATAACAGTCGTTCCACAGATACGCGTTCAAATTGTTGCGACAATATCTTCAGCAGCTCGATTTGCACGGCATTAACCGGAGCGAAATCGATGTGGCCGCCTTCCCCATCGATGACTTTCCAGCGCTCAGCGCAGGGCAGCAGTGTACTAACACCCAATCCTGTCCCTGGCCCCAGCAGACTGATCGGTGCATTCACTTGCGCTTCGCCGCCGCCTATCTGCAACCAGTGTTCGTGATGCAGGGTCGGTATGGTCATCGCGATGGCAGTGAAATCATTGATTACTTCGATCTGGCTTCCAGGCAATTCAATCTGTAGTGCACGTTTGCTGAAGTGCCAGTTTGAATTGGTAAATCGATATTCTGACTGATCGACCGGACCGGCCACGGCAAAACAGGCTTGATCCGGCAGGGGCAGCCATTGATCCTGAGCTGCGACTCGCTGTAAAAAGTGTTTGAGGGCATCCAGAAACGAGGGATGCTGCGAAACCGAGAACAGTTGGATGTGCTCGAGCCCGGGGCTGCTGTCATCATCCACCGCAAAGCGCGCATTGGTGCCACCAATATCAGCGACCAGATTCCAGTGCTTTTTCAACGACATTCCTCGATATTCAGGTATTGGACAGTGTACCAGAAGCCGCGGATTCAGGAATCAGTTGCCTGGATTCTGGCTCGTTCAACTGACTGGCTCTCACAACAATTGCTAGCAAAGCAGTATTTTCCCTGACGATAGTGTAAAAAACTATCGTCCAAAACATCGCTGAATTAAAATGAACCCCCGAATTCAACTCGTTGCATGACTCTGTGCCTGACCAAACGCTCGACCAGCTAGAACATCATTACTTCCGTATCCAGCGCCTGATCATCGAAAAGCAGGATCCGATCACCGGCTTGTTGCCGGCCAGCACCGCAATCAATATACACGGAGATTACACCGATGCCTGGATCAGGGATAATGTGTATTGCATTCTGGCGGTATGGGGTCTGTCACGAGCCTATCATCGTCATATTCCGCAACATCAACACAGTTATCAACTGGAAAAATCGGTCGTTCGCCTGATGCGAGGCCTGTTAAAGGCCATGATGCAGCAGGCTGACCGGGTGGAAGCCTTTAAGTACAGCCTGGATCCAAAAGATTCGATTCACGCCAAGTTCGGCACCCGTACCGGTCAGGCGGTAGTCGGAGACAGTGAGTGGGGGCACTTGCAGCTCGATGCGGTTTCGCTATACCTGTTGCAACTGGTGCAAATGATCGCTTCCGGCATCAGCCTGATCTACAGCGCCGATGAAGTCAATTTCATCCAGAATCTGGTGCATTATATCAGCCGAACCTATTGCACGCCGGATTACGGTATCTGGGAGCGTGGCAATAAAACCAACCGCGGCATTCCTGAGATCAATGCCAGTTCAGTCGGTATGGCCAAGGCTGCGCTGGAGTCCCTGGCGGGCTTCAACCTGTTTGGTAATGTGCCATCCTCCACCGGTATCATTCATGTCGTGCCAAGTGACATCGCCCGATCCCGCTTTACCTTGCAGGGCTTGCTACCGAGAGAGTCGAATTCCAAGGAAACCGATGCCGCGCTTCTCAGTATTATCGGTTTTCCCGCTTATGCGATCGAAGATAAGGAGTTGATCAAGGAAACCCGCGACAAAATTCTGCAAACACTACAAGGGCGCTATGGTTGTAAACGTTTTTTGCTGGATGGCCATCAAAGTGCACTGGAAGATGAATCCCGGCTGCATTATGAGCCCAGTGAACTGCAGAAATTCAGGGATATCGAGTCGGAGTGGCCTTTGTTTTTTTGTTATCTGATGCTCGACGGTCTGATGACCGGGCGCAATAGCGAGGCGGCACAATGGCGCGAAAAACTGCAGCCCCTGTTCGTCGAACAAGCGGGACTGGAGTTACTGCCCGAGTTGTATCGTGTACCCGTCGAGCGGATTGAGGCTGAGAAAAATCAACCCGGCAGCCAGTCAAGGGAAGCCAATGAAAATCTGCCGCTGACCTGGGCGCAAAGTCTGTTCATACTCGCGGATATGATCGAGGATGGTACCCTTCATCCTGCTGAAATCGACCCTCTGCATCGGCGTCAGCGGCCAGGCCACCATCGTTCTACCAGCCTGTTGGTACCCATATTTGCAGAGAATGAAGCGGTCAGACAAAATCTGCTCAATCGTGGTATCAGCACTGAGACATTGGCGCAAATCTCGCCCGTACAGGTGTTTCATGCAGCTGAATTGGCGCAGGTGCATACCTATCTCGGAAAAAACCAGGCGCTCGGTTTAAGCGGACGCCCGGCGCTGGTAATGCGTACCCTGACCACTTCACGTCTGTTTGAAATTACCGGCCAGCGCATGATCTTTCTGCCCTATTATTTCAATCCGGGCGAATTTTATCTGAGCCATGATAATCATTTGCTGGTGGAACAGTTTCGCTCGTCGGTGCGTTTTATCGCTGAAAACTGGGATCAGCCGGGCCAACCACTGGTCAGCTTTCTGGTTCGTGCCGATATGCTCAATGACGACCTCGAAGATCCCTTGATGCAACTGCTCAGTGACCTGACCCGGGGTCAATGTGACGGTGTTGACGTAATTACCGGACGACTCGACTCGTTGCTGACGACGGCCTGTCTGGAGCGAATTACCTATCTGCATGATTACCGTTTTCCGGATGCCTTGCAGCCGGCCCGGGTTGGGCAGGCGGCTATTGCCGGACTCGACAGCGACAGCTTGCAACCAGCCGACCTGCAACGGTTGTACGAATCAGAACAATCGACGCTGATCGAGCAGTTTGCAAAAACCGGTAATCGATTACTGCAGGCCGAGATTCTGAGAATATTGATCAAACAGATGGGACCAGATGCCCGGGTCGATATCGGCCAGGGTGAAAACTCTTTGATGCAACTTTGCAGGCAATTGTATGATGTTGCCTGCGTTCATCATCACTGGTCGCTGGTCCGGCGCATGGCTGACTTGATGAACCTGTGCGACAGCCGTATAGAAGATACGCTGCTGGAAATTATCATCCGCCGCAAGCGCCTCTCTGTCGGTCGTGCCTACAGCGAACAGGCGGTGATATCCCATCCATTAAGCAGTGAACGCATCATTGAACGCATTCGTACATTTAGCGGCAAGACAGCGGCTGAAAGTATTTTGACGCAAGAAGTGATGCTGCACCTGGGCCATTTGCTGAAATCCCGGCCGGCCCTGTTTCAGGATATGCTGACCCTGCGTGTTCGCCACTTTGTACAATTGCTGGTGGCCAGCACAGCCCGTGATGAATCGCTCAACAGCGGAGCTGCCTACGAGCGAATACTGACCTTTGCGCCCAGTAGAATATTCGATTTGCTGCAGCATTTGCTGCAAACACTGAATGAGCAATCCGGCATCATTCAACAGCAGGAGCACCTGCAGGCTGCCGGCTTGAGTCCGACGCTTCAACACGGTCTTTTGGATGACGGCGAGTTTGCCCATGAAGAGGCAGGCCAGCGGCGAGACTGGACCGAATGGCGACAGCACAGCGGTGGATTGGTGCGCCTGTCCGAGTCGGATTACCATGAAATCTATCAAATCCTTAGCCGCTGCAACGGCTTGATTATCGGCGACAAATACAGTCTCGGTAGCCGCATCAGCCACGATATCACGCATGACATGACCGCCGGCGAGCCGGCCTTCGCGATGCTGGTTGAAGCCGAGTTGAACCAGATCGATTCACCGGCTTACCGGCAATTGAATATCGAGATGCTGCAGACCCTGATCAGGGTTTTCAGGGAAAACCCGCAGCTGGAGATCAGCGGAGATATCGTGCTCGATGTAATCATTGGTCATGCCGTCAAGATTGCGTGGCTAAACCGGCATGATGGCCATTATGACGAACAGCGGGAGCAGGCCTGGCAAAATTTTTATGCGCTGCCTCCGAGTCAGGTCAGAAAATTCTCGATCGATGCGATTGGCTTCCTGCTGGAATAATCTCGGGTATAAGGAAAAATTAACTTCTCTGTGAATACAGGGCGGTCACATCCTGTGGTGTCAATCGGGACATCAAATCGGCGATCAAGTCAAAAGGAATATCGTCCAGATATTTGAATCGTACACAGCTTTTCCCCATATCCAGTTTCCGCCTGGCCTGATTTGGCCAGGCCCGGACAAACCAGTTCAGCAACGCCGGGTCGGCATATAATCCCATGTGATACAGCGCGATGAAATTTTTCTGAGATGCGATACTGGTAAAAGGAAGCGGTGACGTCGGATCACAGTGATAGCCTGGCGGGTAAATAGAATGGGGTACGACATAGCCGATCATGCCATTGCCCAGGGTTTCTTCGAATCCTTCGGGCAGATGAGTCAGTATGGTGTTGCGCAAGCGGTTGAAAGCCGCCTGCCGCGATTGAGGCAGTCTGGCGAGATATTCCTCGACTGAGTCGGCGCTTATCTTCATGGTCTGGCCTCGGCGCTACCCCGGCAGGCGATGGATCAGCCCGGTGACCGGGCGGTTTCTGTCGGTGGGTTATCGGCTTCGTGCTTTTCCCAGTCGTAGTCCGAGGTGTCGGCATCGGTCAATAACTTGAGCGCGGTGGCCTTGTCCGGATAAAACGCATATCGGCCCAGTTCCTTCACCAGTCCGCTGGCTTGCAGCACGCTCATGACTTGATGCTTGAGGCTGCTGAAGGCCAGACTGACACCGACCTCGCGCAGTCGTTTGGCGACTTCGCGGATTTTTTCTTCGCCCGAGGCATCGATGTCGTTGATGCCGCTGCCGACCACCAGAATGGTGGTGGCATTGGGGAAAGAGGCATGGGCGTCGAGGATCATGTCTTCAAAATAGGCGACATTCATAAAGTTGAGAGCGCCATCGAAACGCACTGGCACGAAATTTTCACTCATCGGCTTGAGTTTGTGCGCACGCACGCCACCGAGCGAGCCGTCGGCTTTGCGACTGATGATGTCAGTGCGCGGTTTCATGCTGGTCACCAGGCATTGCAAAACCGTCAATGCAACGCCGAGCAGGATACCGTTGGCAATCGCCGGCGCCATAATCAGGGTGGCGAAAAACGTCGTCATGCCGATAATTGCGCCGGTCCGGTCTATCTTCCATGCTTGGATCAGTGGCTTGACGCGGATCAGGCTGAACACGGCCATCATCACGATTACTGCCAGCACCGCCTGTGGCAGGTGATGCAGGTAGGTGGTGAAAAATAATAATACCAGCACCACAGCCAGTGCGCTGATGATGGCAAACAGGCCGGTTCGGGCTCCGGTTTTCGCAGCCACCGCAGATCGGGAAAACGAACCGCTGACGGTATAGGAACCAAACATGCTGCCGACGATATTGGCCAGCCCCTGACCGACCAACTCCTTGCTGGTATCGACCCGTTCACCGGTGGTGGTGGCAATCGCCTTGGAGATGGATGTGGCTTCCATGAACCCGATCAGCGCCATCACCAGTGCGGATGGCAGTAATGCCAGCACCAGGTCGAGCTTGATTTCAGGCATTTGGAAACTCGGCAAGCCTTTGGGGATGTCGCCGACCACGGCGCCACCGGCGGAAAAGCTGATCTGACCATTGTGGATGCCGTCGAAACGCCAGGTTCTTCCGTCGCTACCCGCTTCCGGCAATGGCTGGCCTTTGCCATGTAATTCGAATTGTCCCTGGCTGTTGACTGTGCCGGTCAGTGTCATTGCGTTTAATTCGATGCGACGCGCATTGTTCTGTTTTTTCAAATGTTCAAGCTCATAGTTGGCAACGGCGGCCTGCGCGCGCAGTTGTCCGGCAGTTTTGATGTGGTCGATGCCGCCCCGTTTCAACTGCTCTTCCGCTTTGCGGGTCTTGCTGTTGGCAATCTCGGTCAATTCCATGATGCGATCATGCGTCCGGGTATAGGTTTGTATGGCTTGCAGGATGGCAGGGTCCTTGATCTGGTCGGTCGAAACCGTGGTTTTGTGTTCGAATCCGAACCAGGCGCTGATCAATGTAGTGATCACGACCGCTGCCAGCACGCCGGGTATCTTTTTGGTCAGGCGGGGGATATTGGAAATCAGCAGCCAGGCGAAAACAGCCATCAGCAGCGTAGTCCAGCGGACTTCCGGAATCTGCAAGATGACCCCGGTCAGGTCGAAAAGATATGAGTCGGAACGGGGAAAAGGTACGCCGATGATCTTGCTCAGTTGCGACAGGCCGATGATCAGCGCGGCCGCATTGGTAAAGCCGATGATGACAGGGCTCGATAACAGGTTGACGATTACCCCGAGCTTGAAGATACCGAGAAACAGCCGCAGGATACCGACCATCAATGCCAGCATCAGCGAAATCTGGATAAATTCATCCGTCCCCGGCGTGGCGTAGGACATGACCGCGGCGGCTGACATCAGCGACAGCATGGCCACCGGCCCGGTGTGCAACTGGTTGGATGAGCCCCACAGCGAAGCGACAATGACCGGCAGAAACGAAGCGTACAGCCCGTACACGACCGGCAATCCGGCCAGCGAGGCATACGCCATGCTTTGCGGCACCAGAATCAATGCCACCGTGACACCGGCGGTGATATCGGCGCGTAGCGTGTCGCGCGACATCGGAAACCATCTCAAAAAGGGGAATAAAATCTTTAACCACTTCATTACTTTGATCGCTCTACCATGTTGCGGGTGATACGCTGTTACGGTGACGGTGCATGCCACTGCCACAGCCTGAATCACAGAATTTCTTGGCCTGCTCCAGGCAGACCACAACTGCATAGTATGCATGAGTCTCGCTTTTGTGACTAATCAGCGTTGTTGGAAGCAAACCGCCTATTCATGTATGCGAAGTGATAGACGCAACCCACTGCCGGGTCGATATGCTTGTCTCGTGCCGGCCAAAACCTTTGTGCGAGCACGTGCCAGAAGAGGCTCTTCGATTGCCAATCTGACAGGCATATCAGATGAATATATTGACAGCTCGGCATGCACGACAGGATGAGCGACGTATTCTGCAGTCGCGGCCGAAATTTATACGAGCGCTGCGGGTAAGTCGGATCAAGCCTTCGCTGGACCGGAATGACAGCCCCAGAATTGCTGTAAGGCGGCCTCCAGCGTAGCTGGATTCTGACACATCCGGGGTTGCCAGTGTGCTGGAAACAAATCGAGGTAAGCGCGCTGAGTGAAGCGTTGCTCGAGCAGGATGATGACTCCCCGGTCGGTCTCGCTGCGAATGACACGTCCGGCGCTTTGCAGAACCCGGGTCATGCCGGGAAAGCGGAAAGCATGGTCGAAACCATTTAGCCCAAGATGATTAAAATCCTGCTCAATCAGCTTTTGCAGGGTGTCCGGTTGCGGTAGCCCGACGCCGACAATGATCGCGCCAATCAGGCTGTCTCCATGATAGTCGATACCTTCAGCAAAAACGCCGCCAAGGATGGCAAAGCCGATGATCTGCTGCTGCGAAAAAAAGTGATCCAGAAATTGCTGCCGTTCGCCATCGCTGGCCTCTCTGGGCTGGATAATGGAAGAAATAGTGCCATAGTCCTGCTGGAATCGCTCATACACTTGCTGCATAAATTGATAGGATGAAAAAAATGCCAGATAGTTACCCGGTTTTGCAAGGTAACACTGATACAGACTCTGGCAGATGGCGTCGATCGAATCGGCGCGCTGGCGGTAGCGTGTATCGATATATCCGCCAACCATCACCCCCTGATGTGACTCTGGAAATCCGCTGGCCAGACGAAATGCTTTGGCGTCCCGATCAAAGCCCAGCGCCTGCCGGTAATGCATCAAAGGTGCCAATGTGGCTGAGAATCCACAAACATGCTTGAACAAGCGGTACGCGGTGGCGAGATACTCAAACGCATTCAGGCATCGCAGTTGCCACTGACGGCTTTTCAATGGCCGGGTAGCGAGGGTTCGATGATGCGGGCCGTACAGTTGATCGATGCTGTGGTAGCGAAACAAAGCCTTGATGATTTCCAGCACTGGCGGGCTGATCGTCGCGTTGGCGGAAAGATCGACCTGCAGTTTTTCGATACAATGCCATACCGATCGACCCATACTGGCACCTTTTTCAGGCTGGATAAATTCATCCTGCGGCAGGGCGCTGATCTGGCGATCGAAGGTGCGCTGGAATCGCTGTAGTGTGGTTCGGATGCCTGTATGCTGGCTGGATTCGATCGCCTGTTTGAGTTGCCGGCGAGACAGGCTGGCCGAATACATGGAGCGCGCGCGATCGACCAGGTTGTGCACTTCATCGATCAGCAGACATTTGCTTCGACCATCGGTTTTAAAATAACTCAGCTGTACCAGAGGATCAAACACATAGTTCAGATCGGCAATGATGATATCTACCCACGGCAGCATCTGCAGCGATAATTCAAACGGGCAAAGCCGGTAGGTTTTGGCCACCTGTTGGATGGTTTCCGGATCAAGCCGGTTTCGTTGCAACAAGGCAGCGCGTGCGGGATCAAGGCGATCATAAAAACCGATTGTACGCAGGCAGTTTCCATCGTCATCGAGGGCATTCGCCTGATCGTTGCAGACGCAGGATTTAGCCTTGGCCTGCAGTACCAGATAGCGAACCTCCAGCCCTTGTCCGATCATCAATTCGATGGCGTTGATGGCTTGCTGCTGGCCGGAAGTCTTGGCTGACAGAAAAATGATCTGTGCCGTCAATTGCTCACCCAGCCCCTTGATCGCCGGAAACAGGGTACTGATGGTTTTTCCGCTACCGGTCGGCGCTTCGACCAACAGCTGTCCTTCGCGCTGAATATTGCGATAAACCCGCGCCGCAAATTCTCGTTGTTGTGGCCGAAAAAACGGGTGAGGAAAAGCCAACTTCGAGGCACTGGCGATCATTTGCTGGCGGCGACTTTCCACTTGCCGATGCCAGTCAAGGTAGCGATCGAGCAGTGGCTCGAGAAATGCCTGTAGCGCCGGTGCGGACAGGGTTTGGTGCTGGCGGAATTCCTGTCCGCTCGACGATTCGACCAAATTCAGGCTGATCACGACCTGCTCCAGATTCTGTTCGATGACATAACAGGCGGCGTAGCATTTGAGTTGCGCCCAGTGCAGGGCTTCGCTGTGCTCTTGGGCACGGTTGAGCAGACTGGTGACAGTTTTGATTTCTTCCAGCCGTGGCGGGTTTTGCTGGTCGAACAACAGGTCGATGCGACCGCCCAGTTCGATGCTGCCAGCGTCGCGCAGGAAAATCTGTTGCAGTCGAACCTCGGCTTTGGCTTGCTTTCGATAGCGGCGCTGGATTTTCTGGTGCCAACGTATGCCTTCCTGCGCAGAAGGAGAAGGGCCACCGTCATAGCCGAGATCGCCGCGGCGGCAACAGAACTCGACCAGTTCGCGAATGCCGATGCGAACGGGTTCTTGGCCCGGCTTGTTTTTGTCAGGCTCGTTGTTGCTAGACTCGCTCATGTTTTGCTGCCATCTTCTGCTTGCCAGCACACCTTGACCACGCCATGCGGAATGTCATGCGCGGCGAAAAACTGCATCCAGCGCTGCTGGTTTTTTTGCAGCCGATCGCCGGGACCTTTGACTTCCAGCAATTGATAACCGCCTGCGGCCGGCAACTGCAATACATCCGGAAAGCCCGAACAATGGTTGCGCAAGTCGCGCAGCATGCGCTGAAAGATCACCAGCCAGTGAGCCGTGTCGATGCGCTGCAAGGCTTGTTCGATGATGTCGAGGGTCAGGGCATTCCAGTTTACCAGCGGATTCATCCTTCCAGCCTTTTGCTGCCATCTTACCTGTACGATTTGCCAGATGTCGACAATGTCGTGAATCTGAGCAAACACTTGATCAACCAGAGACTTTCGTTTGGCGATAAAATCAAAATCGTAAAAGTCGCTGGGGCGATATTGAAACGGATGATAAAAAGCGCCCGGTACAGGCGCGAAAATGACATCCCAGAGCAATAATCCAAGCATACCTTTGAACAGACTGTTTTCCAGATAGTAACAGGCATGAGTACCCGGTTGCCGCTGGTAATGTTCAACCACTGCCTGCTCGACCTGGTCGGATTTCGGCAATGTCAGTTCAATGGTTTGCGGTTTCTTTGTCGGCGAAATTTTATGTTCCGGAAAAGGGGGCAGATTGTGCCGCCTGGCCAGACGCGCCGAAAATTCGATCGCAAATTGAGTTTCGGATTCCTCCAGTGGCTGGTCGAGGATGTCCCTGCAAATCGACAGCGAGGTAGAAAACCGACGCTGGCGCTGGTAAATCCGTGCCTTGCGCTCACGAGCGGGTGGCAACCGGCATTGCGAATACAGATTCAGCGCCAGATCCAGTTCACCGATGCGTTCGATCTGTCGGGCAATGACCAGTCGGAGTCGTTCGCTCTTGCCAAATAGCGGGGAATGCCGGGGCAAGTGCTGCGGGATGGTCGCGAACAAATCGAGCCAGCCATTGAGGTCTGCGGCTTCCGTGTGTTCGAGTTGTTGCTGAATTTGATACAACTGCCAATGCTGCTGAACTTCTTGTTGGCTGGTATACGGACGACTGCTCGCATCGATGCAGTAGGGTTCGTATTGCTGCAGACCCAGATCGCGTAATACGAAATCGGTCATAGATTGATTGCGGTTGCCGAAGAACATCATCTGGAAGATCTGGTAGGTTTCCTGCTGTAGCACTCGAATGAACTGTTCCTGTGCAAATAATTGCCGGACGTAAGTTTCATCGTCATCGTGAATCAATTGATCATTCAAGGCTGGTCGCTTGAGGGACTGCAGCTTTTTGCGTTGCGGATGATGCTTGAGCAACTCGGCACGGGTGAACAGCGGGATGACCTCGGCGAGCGCAGGCCGGGTTGGTATTTCGATAAAACCGGCCTGCTCCAGCGCAGGTAGCGCCGCGGCGATCGGGCCGATTTCCGGGTATTCGAGTTTTCCGCACCGGAACCTTTCGCCACTGCGATTCAGCAGCCGGATAACCAGCCGCTGGCTGGCTGCCGGCAAGCCCGCAAAGTCTTGCAGGAATCGGCTTTGCGTCGGGTCCAGAATATCGCCATAAACCGTCTCGATATGCCTGAACAGGATCAAAACATTATCGAGGTAATAGCTTTCGGGTAACTCGGCCGGCATGGAGCGAGTGTATGACAGATTCTTCTGCCGATTCAATTTTAAGTTTCATTTAAGGCAGAGTATTTATGCTGCGCCCATCTTTGAATAGAGGGTGTAAACCATGTCAACACAAGCAACCGGCCGGGACTCGGTCAAGGTATGGGACCCACTGGTGAGAATTTTTCACTGGTCGCTGGTGGGGTTCTTTTTTCTCGCGTATTTCACCGAAGATGAATGGTTGGATCTGCATGTGATCGCCGGTTACACGGTGGCCGGGCTGGTCGGATTTCGTCTGATCTGGGGATTTATTGGCCCCCGGTATGCGCGCTTTGCCGGCTTTGTGAGTTCTCCTTCCAGCGTGATCGATTACCTCAAGCGGATGCGCCAATTCGACGTGCCACATTATCTTGGGCACAACCCGGCTGCAGGGGCAATGGTAATTGCACTGTTGTTGAGCCTGATTGCCATCTCGCTGACCGGCATGAGCATTATCGCCACCGAGGGTCAGGGGCCGCTGGCGGCGACCTGGTTCGCCACGCTGGATGCCAACTGGCTGGAAGAAATCCATGAATTCTTCGCCAACTTCACACTGCTGCTGGTGTTGCTGCATGTCGCCGGGGTGTTTTTCAGCAGCCTGCTGGAAGGAGATAACCTGCCTCGTGCAATGCTGACCGGTTATAAAAAATACCATAGTGAAGCAGTCGATGCCGACGGGAGCAAATCATGAAGCCGGGTCTGGTATTGCTGTGCGGCATGCTGGTGGTAAACGTCTGGCTTCCCGCGCATGCACAGAGCAGTGCTGCCAAACAAATAAAGGGTTGGCAAAGCCAGGGCGCCGCGGCGGCTGACCCGCAGCAGGGTAAATTGCTGTGGTTCAGCAAACATGGTGTGCGAAGTTGCAGCAGCTGTCACGGTGCGTCTCCGCTTGAAGCCGGGCAGCATGCAAAAACGCGCAAGCCGATCAAGCCAATGGCGCTGTCAAAAAATCCGGCACGTTTTACATCGCAACGCAAAACCGAAAAGTGGTTTCGCCGAAATTGCAAGTGGACCTGGGGCCGTGAATGCACGGCACAGGAAAAAGTGGATATTTTAAGCTGGCTCTCGAGCCAATAGTTAACTGAAAAAGGTCAAATTATGAAAGAAGCAAACAAAATGAAAATCGGCGCAATCCTGCTGGGCTGCGTGCTCGGGCTGAGCCTGATCGGCATCACACGAACCGTGCTGGCTTCCGGCTGGTCCGGACGCGAGATGGAGCAGGAATCGTACGAACAAGAGCGGAATGAATCTGAGCGGTATGAGCATGAACGGAATGAATACCGGCGGCAAGAGGCGGAAACCCGGCCAATGAGCGCGGTGCAGCAAGCCTATGTGGAAGAATGTGGCAGTTGTCACATGGCGTATCCTGCCGGTCTGCTGCCGCCGCAAAGCTGGGACAAGATCATGAAAGGGCTGGAAGACCATTTCGGTGAAAATGCCGAACTGGATGATCAAACTCGCGCCGAGCTGAGCCGCTATTTGCAACAGGCATCCGCGCCGCGTGAAGGCCAGTATCGTCGCATGATCAGAAACCTTGATCAGCAGGCGCCCATGCGGATCACCGAACTACCCTATTTTCGCCATAAACACCGCGAGATTCCTTCGAGATTTATCCAGGGGAATGATAAGGTAGGTTCTCTCAGTCAATGTGACAGTTGCCATCGCGGCGCACAGCGGGGTTGGTTCGATGAAGATAGCGTGGTTATTCCCGGCGTTGGTCGCAGGGACGGTTAGCGCAGCGGCGCTGGCATCCGATGAGCTGGACAGCCAGCGTATTCTGCAATTGGTCAATCGCGGACAGATCCTGTCGCTGGAAAAAATCCTGCAACTGAACCCTTTACTGTCAGACCAGCGCTTGCTGGATCTGGAGGTCGAAACCGAAGGCCGGCGCATTATTTACGAACTGCAGATTATGCAATCCAACGGGCAAGTCATCGAGCGCAAGATCGACGCCGCAGATGGTCATCGCATCAGTAAAGAGGTCGATCATTGAAACTGCTACTGGTTGAAGACGACGCGCGGCTGATTGAATCGCTGCGACCTGCGCTGAAGAAGGCGGGCTATGTGGTGGAGTGGGCCGACAATGGCATCGATGGTGAATTTCTGGCGCAGGAAGAAGACTTCGACGGCATTATTCTCGACCTCGGCCTGCCGCAGAAATCCGGCCTGCAAGTGCTGCAATCACTACGCGCACAAGCGCTGGAAACCCCGGTATTGATTTTGACCGCGCGCGACTCCTGGCAAGACCGTGTCGATGGCCTCAAGGCCGGGGCGGATGATTATCTGGGCAAACCATTTCATGTCGAAGAATTGCTGGCGCGGCTGCAAGCCGTACTGCGTAGGAGATTCGGTCAACTGGACCATCGTCTGCAATATCAGGATGTAGAACTGGATCTGGACCGGCAAACTGCCAGCCGCAACGGCGGCGAACCGATCCAATTGACCGCCATTGAATTCCGGCTGCTGCGCTACCTGATGCTTAACCCGGGCAAGGTCCTTTCCAAGACCCGACTGAGCGAACATGTGTATGAAGAAGAGCAGCTCCGCGACAGCAACGTGATCGAGGTTTATATCAACCGCCTGCGTCAACTGTTTGGCAAGGGGTTTATCAAAACCCTGCGCGGGCAGGGTTATCGCCTCGGTCAGCAATAAAAGGGGGGCGAGTGATGTTTTCCCTGAAAAAGCGGTTGCGAAAAAGCCTGTTTTTGCAAATGCTTTTGCTGATGTTGGTGGTATTGCTGACACTTTATATCTTCATGCAGAAACTGGTCAATGAGCAATTACTGACCCGTTTGCAGCACGATGCCGACAGCCTGATTACCTTGCTGGAAAAAAAACAGGGGCGCTGGCAAGTGGACCCCACCCATATCTCTACGGTTTATAGCCGGGTGCGTTCGGGACATTATTACCGGATCAAAACACCGCAGCAAATCCTGCGATCCCGTTCGTTGTTCGATTATCCACTGACACCGCAAGATCTTAACGTGGAAACGGCAGAGCGCAGCTACCAGATGGTTGGCCTTGGCGGGCAGAACTGGCTGGTGTGGCAACAGGCTATTGACAAAAAAGGGGACAGAATCGAAATCTGGATTGCCGAAGATATTTCTCCGGTCGATGTCCTGCTGCTGCGCTTCGCCCTGATCGCGGTATTGCTGATTGTGGGTCTGACCCTCGTTTTCATGCTGGTGCAACAAAAAATTCTCGATCACAGCTTTCGAGTTTTTGATCGCTTGCGCGAACAGTTGCAATCCATCCGCCAGGGCGAAAGTAGTCATGCAGGTATGCCGGTTCCGCAAGAAATTCTGCCACTGGCACAGGAAATCGAATTGCTGGTGCAGCAAATGAAGCAGCGTATTACACGCACCCGCAATGCCATTGGCAACCTGGCGCATGAAATCAAGCGGCCGTTGCAGATTCTTTCCCTGTTTCTCGATCAGGGCGGTGACCCGCAGGTGCCCCGTCAATCTCTGCAAGAGATTCGCCAGATTGTTGAACGCGAATTGCGTCGTGCGAAAATTTCAGCCAGCCCGGCCGTGGGCGGCGCTTTCGATGCTACGCAGGAGATACCGATGCTGGCAAAGGTGCTGGAAAAGATTTACCCGGATATCGAAATCTCGCTGCAATTGCCACAAGACTTGCCGGCGTTCAATCTGGACCGGGACGATATGTTCGAACTGATCGGCAATCTGCTCGACAATGCCTGCAAATTTGCGCACAGCCGGGTGCGGATCAGTGTATCCGGGCAGCAGGGACGGTTTTTGCTGACGGTCGAAGATGATGGCGATGGCGTGGATAGCGCGCAGCTTGAACGCATTACCGAAAAAGGATTCCGACTTGACGAAAGTCGATCCGGACATGGACTGGGTTTGGGTATTTGTGCCGACATCGTACAGGGCTATGGTGGTCGCCTGTCGTTTTCAGTGTCCCGATGGCAGGGGCTGAAAGCCGAGGTTGAGATCGGTGTAAGGCCCCTCTAAAAATCTGGATTTTCCAGATTGCCAGGTAGTATCACGCACAGAACCGCAGCGTATACACGGATACATGAGGACTTGAGCACGCAACTGACGCGGCAAAGGCGGAAAAAGACCGTTTATAGAACTGCTCATAAATTAAGTTGAATAAATTCACTACGGGTGCTGTCATAGTGAAAAAAGATAAAAACCGGATCAAAGCCGGTGACAACGCACCGATAACCTCAGAGGACAAACGATATGATCAAGATTTTCCGTCATTTATGGTTCCGCGATGTACATGAACAGCCGGTATATCTCAATGATGTCGCAGTCAGAATCCGCGCCGGTATGCTGCTGACGATTCCTCTGTTTCTGGGCCTGACGCTGTACGATGCCGTGTATGGCCCGAACTGGGATGTGATCGTCAATACGGCGGTGGATACCTACGAAACCGACTGGGAAGACCGCATTATCTATAGCGTGGAAGCGACTCGCCGAACCTACGATTACAGCCTGCAAACCTATATTCTGTTGTATGCACTGTTTGAAATGCTGATTGGTATGAGCGTATATGCATCGCGTCTTTCGCCGACTATCCTGCTCAGTAGTTTGCTGGCGTCGGCTCATCCGCCGGTGTGGAAACCGCTGCTGCCCAAGCGCTTTGCCTGGGCAATTGGCGCCAGCCTGATTTCGGTCTGCCTGGTATTTTTCAACCCGGAAGTGTTTGCCGGCTGGGTCAATTCGCTGGCGGGCAGCGAACTGTTGCCTACCACGGAAAACTTTATACCGCCTGTGATTCCGCTTACCCTGGTCTGGGTGTGCATCGGTTTCATGTGGCTGGAATGCGTACTGGGTTTGTGCATGGGTTGTCAGGTGCATGCATTACTGGTCTGGTTGAAGATACTCAAGCAACCCTGTGAAGCCTGCAATAATCTGGACTGGGATCAAATCAGAGCCAAAAATTCATCGTCATCCGTTTAGCCTGGTTTGTTCCTTGAAAACAGTGGGGAGACTCTGGCATCGAGTCGGCTTATAATGCGCCGATGAGTGCCAGCCCGCAAACCATCGTCGAAGATATTGAACAGCAGCAACTGCTGAAGATTTACCTGCCGACATTACGCCAGCGGTTTAAATCCGAAATCAATCGACTGACTTCCGGCGGCATGTTCAAAATGCTGTCTGCTCAGGCCGATGCTGCCGATTTGAGCTTTCTGATGACCTACCTGTATGGCTGGCACTGGCTGCGCCACCATGTGCCAGCACAGTACCGCGCCGATGTACTCGCCAGCTTTGAAAACCCGGATCGACTATTTCTGATGAAGCTGCTGGTCGAGGCCGATTCGCCAGCCGACTTCATCGAAGGCTATGCCCGCCACTGGCTCCAATTTCCGGTTGCAGGCCCGCAGCAACAGGCACAGTTTTTCCGCTTGCTGCAAGCCTGCGATGGCAGTGTCGGTACGCTGCGTGATCGGCTGCTGTCGTTGTGGCAATCTTTCGGTCTGTTTGTGCAATCGCAAAAGGTGGAATTCGCCGGTCTGGCGCGTGACGAGCGCGACCGCTATGGCGATATGCTCAGCGAGCCGGATTTACAACGCCTGGCACTGGTGGATGAATTGCCCGACCCCGGCGCGGATCGCAACCGGCGTTTCGCCAAACTCGGCATTATTCCGGCGATGGGTTGCCCGCAAACCTGTCGCCATTGCATGTTTATCTGGCGGCCGCTCAAGCCGGTCGATCCCGATCCGCAGAAAATCTACCAGACTGTCGATGCCCTGACGGACAATGTGCTGTTCACCGGTGGTGATCTGACCAAACACCTCGATGCTTTTTATGATGGCATCCGTGCGATGCGCCATGTCACGACCTTCGCGATCTTGCTCAATGGCGATTTCGCCGATGACGCGGCCACCACCGAGCAAGTCATCGGCAACATGGCGGCGGCGATTCAGGGTCGCCCGGGGCATTGGCCGGCGGCGCGGGTGTTGCTGCAAATCAGCTTCGATGAATTCCATCAGGAAGTGTATGTGGCCAAGCATGGCCGGTTGAAGGAACGCATACCGGTAGCCAAGATCGCTAATATCGTCGAAACCGCGCCGCGCCATGCCGGGCAGGTTCAACTGGCCTTGCTGCACAAGCAGACCGGGCTGAATTTTTCGATGGACGTGTTGCAAAAAGGTGTGTTTGCACGACTGGTCAGTGAGTTGGGTTCGCGTGGCCATCAGGTACAGGTTTTGTCGACCGCGCCGTCTGCCCGGCTCAAGGTCAATCCGCAAACCGGTCAGGCGGGCAAGATTCTGAAGGATGCCAGTTTTGTACTGAAACGCTACCCTGACGCGCCTGTACTGTTGACCAGTTCTACCATCGATGGCTATGGCCGCGCCTCGCTGCTCGATGAGGGTGAAACAGTCAAGGAGTACGCGCTGTTGCAACAGGTGTTATCCGGTGAGGATACCGGCGAACGATTCGATATCGATCTGATGCTGTGGTTCAATGGCTGGGCTACGCTGTTCAACGCGGTGCATATCTGTCTCGGTGATGTCTATCAGGATGGCATTGGCACCATTCGCGCGCGCCAGCGCAAGGATCCACTATCGCATGCGCTGCACCGTTTCGATACGCGACTGCTCGAATTCTACGCCGAAATCCGTGATGATCTGGATGACTTGCTGGCGGCCGCCACCGGCCCGCATCACCTGTTTCACAGCATCACCGAGCAGGCTGAAATACGCCTGCACATGACGCAGCGGCTGATCGAATCTTCTGGCCGTTGAAGCGGTTTTCACAACCGGCCTGACACTGGTACTTTTTTGCAGAGTCAGTTAAATCAACCGGCTGTATCAGGCATGGTTTGATCAATATCATTTTACTGTCTCCGGTTTGGCTTTATCATGGATTCTTTCTTTCCGTCACCAAAAATACCTAGGTATGAATAACAAAAAAATCGGCTTTCTCGAAGCCTTCAGCATTGGCGTTGGCGGCATGGTTGGTGGCGGCATTTTTGCCGTGCTTGGCCTGACTATTTCACTGGCTAAAGGCGCGGCACCGGTGGCATTTGCATTTGCCGGTTTTATCGCGCTGGTGACGGCTTATTCATATGTGAAACTATCGCTGCGCTACCCCAGCGAGGGTGGCACCATTGAATTTATCGTACAGGCCTATGGCAATGGCCTGTTTGCTTCACTGGTTAATACGCTGATGCTGATCAGCTATGTCATTATGCTGGCGCTATATGCCTATGCCTTTGGCAGTTATGGTGCGGCATTGATTACCGGTGGCGATGTGGCGTGGTTGCACAGCGCCCTGTCAGTAGCGGTGATCGTGCTGTTTACCGTTATTAATTTGCTTGGCGCGCTGCTGACCGGCAAAGCCGAAGATATCATGGTGTTCATCAAACTGGGGATTCTGGCGGTGTTTGCCGGAGTGGGGATTCTGACAGTGGACTGGCAGCACATGTCACCGCAGCATTGGGAGTCGATGCCTTCCATCGCCGCCGGTGGTCTGATGATCTTTCTCGCCTACGAGGGATTCGAATTGATCGCCAATACCGCCGGCGATATCGAAAATCCGAAGCGTAACCTGCCATTGGCGTATTACTCCGCCGTCCTTTTTGTCATATTGCTGTATATCGGCATTGCTATCGTGGCAGTCGGTAATCTGACCCTGGCCGAAGCCCAGAGTGCCAAGGATTATGTGCTGGCGAAAGCGGCTGAACCGTTTTTTGGTCAGGCCGGGTTTATCTTTATCGGGATTGCCGCGCTGCTGTCGACCGCTTCGGCGATCAACGCCACACTGTATGGCGGTGGCCGTACCAGTTACCTGATTGCACGGCTGGGCGAAATGCCGGAAAGTTTTGAAAAGCGTATCCACAATGGTTACGAAGGCATGGTGATCATCGGCTTGCTGGCCATCATCTTTTCGTTGGCATTCAATCTGGATAATATCTCGGTGGCCGGCAGTTTCGGTTTTCTGATAGTGTTTGCACTGGTGAATTTTGCCAATTTCAAATTGCATGCCGAAACCGGGGCCAACCGCTGGATCGCCGGTTTCGGCACCTTATTATGTGTTGCAGCGGTGCTGGTGCTGGTGGGTTATAACGCCGTACACAGCCCTCAATCACTGGTATCCAGCGCGCTGGTTATTCTGACCGTGGTACTATTTAATGTGTTTTATCGAAACTTACGCAGCGGAGACATGAATCTGTCGAAATTTATGGATAAACGACTGGAGCGTGCCGAACATGAGCGCCAGCAACCCGAGTGATTGGCAATGCCGGTAGTACGAGCGTGATGTTGATCTCGAACCGGATAATATTGACGAACCGTCATACAGGTGACTGCCTGAGCGGATGCAGGCCTTTATGCTTCGGCCTGTTTATCAAACACCAATCATGCGCCTGCGGGCCAGGGCAACAAGGCAATTAATACAAGGCAAATAAAATGGCAGAGAACAAATTTTCGATCAACGACGATAAACCCGATCTTGAAATCAACAAAAGCGGTGGTAGCGGGTCCAGGATATGGCAGCGCTTCGATTTCAATTTTTTCCTCTACCTGATCATCATGTGGCTGTCGTTTTATTTCTGGCAAGGCTACACCCAAACCAAAAATGAAGAGATTCCCTACAGTGAATTTCTGCAGCATGTCGATAAGAAAGAAATCAAGCAAGCGATCGTCACTGAAAAATACATCTCCGGTACCCTGAATGCTCAAGATGCCGCTGGCAAGCCGAAGCGTTTCATCACGATACCGCTGGCCGATACCGATTTGGCCAAGTATCTGGAAAAGAATGGCGTGAAATACAAGGTGCGCCACGACAGCAATTGGCTGGGTAATTTTCTCACCAACTGGGTATTGCCGTTCGGCCTGCTGTTTTTATTGTGGAGTTACATGGCCAAGCGCATGGGCGGCATGAGCCAGGGCTTTTTGAATCTCGGCGGCAAGGTGCATATCCACCCCGATTCACTGCCGCCGGTGACCTTCGATGATGTCGCCGGTGCCGAAGAAGCCAAGCTTGAACTGAAGGAAAGCGTCGACTTTCTGCTCGACCCGTCGCGCATTCAGCAACTCGGTGGGCGCATGCCCAAAGGTGTGTTGCTGGTCGGCCCGCCCGGCACCGGCAAGACCCTGCTGGCACGCGCGGTGGCCGGTGAAGCGCGCGTACCTTTCTTCAATATCAGTGGCTCGGAATTCATCGAAATGTTTGTCGGCGTGGGTGCCGCACGGGTGCGTGAAATGTTCGAACAGGCGCGTGCCAAAGCGCCGTGTATTATTTTTATTGATGAACTCGACGCCATCGGTCGCGCGCGTAGTGCCGGTCCGGCGATGGGCGGGCATGATGAAAGCGAACAAACGCTGAACCAGTTACTGACTGAAATGGATGGCTTCGACAGCTCTACCGGCGTGGTGGTGATGGCGGCGACCAACCGCCCCGAGATTCTCGACAAGGCGTTGTTGCGTGCGGGTCGATTCGACCGGCAAATCGTGGTCGACAAACCCGATTTACAAGCGCGTAAAGCAATTCTCAAACTGCATACACGCAAGATGACACTGGCCGATGATGTCGATCTCGAAGTCGTTGCGGCCAGAACGCCGGGCTTCGTCGGCGCCGATCTGGAAAACATCGCCAACGAAGCGGCGATTCGTGCAGTGCGCGAAAACCACCAGATCATCACCATGAGCGATTTTGAGCGCGCCATCGATCGTGTCATCGCCGGGCCGGAAAAACGTCACCGCGTGCTTAGCAAGGAAGAAAAAAATCGCGTGGCATTTCACGAATCCGGTCACACGCTGGTGGCAGAAACCGTGCCCACTGCCGAGCCGGTGCACAAGGTTTCGATTATTCCTCGCGGGGTGGCGGCGCTCGGTTACACCATGCAATTGCCGGTGGAAGAAAAATTTCTGACCACCGAGAATGAATTTCGCGATCAACTGGCAATTCTGCTGGGCGGCCGGGTGGCCGAGGAAGTCGTGTTCGGTGATATTTCCAGCGGTGCCTCGAATGACCTCGAACGCGCCACCGAAATTGCCAATGCAATGGTGACCCAACTGGGCATGAGTAAAAAACTCGGACCCTTGACCTGGGGACGGCGTCAGCAGTTACAGTATCTGGGTGGACAAGTGCAGGAAGATCGCAATTTCAGCGAAGCAACGGCCAAATTGATCGATGCCGAAGTGCGCGAACTGGTCGAGGAAGGCCACCGCCGCGCCACCGAAATTATTACTTCGCAGCGCGATGTGCTGAATGCACTGGCCGCACGTCTGAATGAAAAAGAAGTCATCGATGGCGATGAAGTGAAACAAATTATCAATCAAGTCAGGAGTCAATAATCATGTTCCAGATCCTACCGGTCGATGTCGACCACATCATGGCGGTGAAAGCCAGCGGTAAATTGACCGATGCAGATTATCAGCAATTTTTACCCAAACTGAATGAGTTTATCGATTCATCCGAAGAGCCGGTGTCACTGCTGCTGGAACTGGAAGATTTCCACGGCTGGGACAGGCAAGCGGCATGGGATGATTTCAAGTTCGGCATGAAAAACGAAGATGACATTGCACGTGTTGCCATCGTCGGCGAAAACCGCTGGCAAAAATGGATGACGGTGCTGGGCGATGCCTTTTCTTCGATCGATATGCGCTATTTCAACAAGGAAGAATTGAGCGATGCCTGGAGCTGGTTGCGTTCGCCGCAGCAGGAAGAAGTCGGTAGTGGCGATGGTGAATTCGTGCTCGTGCCCTATCAACATATCTTGCTGGCTACCGATTTTTCCGAACATTCTGCGGTGGCACTCAAACGTGCGGTCGAACTGGCGAAAATCTATAAAGCCCGGTTGTCGCTGATTCATGCGGTGGAATCGGTCGCCTATCCGGTGGATACCGATTTTCTGATGGCACCGACTTATGAATATCTAGATACGGATCAAATCCTTTTCGACAATGCTCAGGAGCGACTGGCCAAAATCGCGAAGGAAATCGATCTGGAAAATGTGCAGCACGAAGTGATCTGGGGCTCACCCAAATATGCCGTGTTGTCGTATGCCGAGGCGCAGAATGTTGATCTCATCGTAGCTGGTTCGCACGGTCGTCACGGCTTGGCGCGTCTGCTCGGGTCGACCGCGCGCAGCCTGGTCGGCAATGCCAGCAGTGATGTTGTCGTGGTGCGTATTCCCGAATAGCCGGTACCTGCTGACTGGCGGGTTGGGTACCCGTCCGTCAGCTATTTGATCTACGAGAAAAGATTATGATGCAGTCACAGGCCAGGCCGATCGGTTTCTGGTCAGCAGTGTCCATGGGTATAGGTGCGATGGTTGGCGCCGGCATCTTCGCCTTGCTCGGAGAAGCCAGCTCGATCTCCGGTAGTGCGGTTTATCTGTCATTCATTATCGGCGGTGTTATTGCGCTGTTCAGCGGTTATTCGCTGGGCAAACTCGGAGCGCGCTATCCTTCGGCCGGTGGTATTGTCGAATACCTGACCCAATCTTATGGTGTCGGCTATTTCACCGGCTCGATGAGTATCATGCTGTTTTTTGCAGCCCTGGTTTCACTCAGTTTGATCGCCAAGGCGTTCGGCAATTATGCCGCCACCTTTTTGCCGGCGGGTAGCGCAGTGTGGTGGCATCATGTCTTCGCTGTCGGCATCGTGGTGTTTTTTGTGTTGATCAACCTGCGCGGTGCCAAAGATGTGGCCCTGTGGGAACGTCTGACCGTGGCGATCAAGTTTCTGGTATTGACCGGGTTTGCCGTGGCCGGAATTTTTTACGCCAAACCGGAGCTGCTCTCTCCGTCGCACTACCCGCCGATGCAGGATGTCTTCTTCAGCCTGGCGATTACCTTTTTTGCCTATGAAGGCTTTCGCGTGATTACCAATACGGCCGAAGACATGCCGGATCCGGCCAAAACCCTGCCCCGTGCAATGATCGCTTCGATCTTGTTTGTGATGCTGCTGTATGTCGGGGTTGCCATCGCGGTTTTTGGAAACCTGCCAACAGACCGGGTGATTGAAGCGAAGGATTACGCATTAGCCGAAGCTGCTTTGCCAGTGTTTGGCCAGTTCGGTTTTACCGTGGTGGCGATTGCAGCTCTGGTGTCGACGGCTTCCTCGATCAATGCCAATTTGTATGCAGTGACCAACGTCACCTATCAGTTAGCAAAGGATGGCGAATTACCTGCAGTGTTTGGCAAGCCAATTGGCAACAGCCGGGAAGGGCTGGTGATCAGTGGCCTACTGGTGATTGTTTTTTCCCTGCTGTTTGATCTGTCCGAGGTCGCCGCGATCGGTTCGATTTCGATTCTTTTTATCCATGCGGTGACCCATATCGGTCATTTCAGGTTGTCGAGGCAGACCGGTGGGTCCCGGTTCCTGATCGCGCTGGCAGCTCTTTTCTCACTGGTGGCAATGGCTCTGGCCCTTTATTATGCGAGTCAGCACAAGGGAAATGTGGTCACGGTGTTGGTCGGTTTTGTTACAGTTGCTGTATTGGTTGAATTTCTGCTGCAGAAAATGACCGGGCGAGTGATCAGGACAAGGGTTGCCTGAATAGCGGCAGCGAGAGGTTGACCCGTAGCCCGCCGGCAGGCAGGTTTTCGGCGGTAGCATTCCCGCCATGTGCTTGCAAAGCCTTGCCTGTGATTGATAGTCCGAGCCCATAACCACCGGATTGACGATCTCGCGCCTCGCCGACCCGTGAAAACGGTTCGAAAAGGCGTTCGAGATCCTTTTCCGGGACGCCCGGTCCCTGATCTTCGATGCTGATGCTGATCAGGCCGTCCGAAACTTCCATCTTGACCAGCACGGTTCCGCCTTCTGGAGTGTAACGCAAGGCGTTGCGGATAACATTCTCGATCGCCGAGCGCATCAGCACCGCATCGATATCGGCTTCAATATCGTCGCAGCCGGCCAAAATCACATGCCGTTGGCTGGCCTCGCCCTCGAAGTTGGCATCATCAATGATATTCTTCAATAAAGGACACAGCGCTTGCGGCTTTCTTTCTAACGACGCAAGGCCTGACTGGAGGCGAGCCAGCGACAACAGACTGCTGACCATATGTTCCAGTTCGTCGGCTTCCTTGCCGATTTTTTGTAACATCAGGCCAGGGTCGTCGGCGCGCTCGGCCAGTTCCAGTGCGATACGCAGACGCGCCAATGGCGAGCGCAATTCGTGGGATACATCACTCACCAATTGGCGCTGGCTGGTCATCATTTCACTGATGCGCTCGGCCATGCGATTGAAATCTCTGGCCAGTGAACTGACTTCATCCTGTCCGTCCAGCTCCACCCGAGCAGACAGGTCACCGTCACGGATCACTTGCACGGTTTCTTGCAGACGGCGCAAGCGTTTGATCAGCATCGTGGCCAATAGATAACTCATCAGCGCGATGATGAGAATGGCCAGCGTCAACATCAGTGGCAATGGCAAGCGATGTATCTGCTGTGCTGTGAGATGGCGAACCAGAAAAAGCGCTGGCTGGATATCCGGGAGTTGTGCGGCTAGCTGGATGCGACCATCGGGCAGAGTATAGACGCCGGGGTGAACGGGCGCTTTATGCGGGGGGCGGTGTTTCATCTTTCCCTCCATTCGTCTACCGAACGGACTACGCCCGCTCTGAGTTAACAGTCGCGCTTTTTGCGGGCCTTGCTGCCTTGCCAGCCAAAGTCTGACGGCGGGTTGGCCGCCATCGCTATTCCACAACCCGGCAACCAACTCGGCCTGCGCCTGCAATGCGGCGAGCTGGCGCTCGATGATTTCGCTGCTGGAGAGTCGCCCCAGCACAAAAAAACTGCCGGCAAGCAGCACAGCCGTGAGCCAGAATGACAGAAAGATGCGCCAGAACAAGGTCATGGCTGTTTGACTACATATTGATAGCCGGCTCCGCGCACGGTCTGGATGCGCGCCGAGCCATCTGCGAAGTTGCCCAGCTTGCGCCGAATCTGTGCCATGTGAGTTTCGATTCGGCGGTCGTAGGCAGTGAGGGCGCGGCCGAGCCCGTCGGCGGCCAGAGTTTCGCGGCTGACGATATGACCGGCCTGTTTCAATAACAGTGCCAGCAGGTTGAACTCCGCTCCGGTGAGTTTGACCGGCTTGCCATCCACCGAGAGCTGGCGCGCCTGTTCATCCAGCTCGATATCACCGACCCGTATGCGGTCAGGTTTCTCGCTTTGTCCGCGCCGTAACAGGGCTCGCAACCGTGCCACCAGCACACGCGGGCTGACCGGTTTGGCGACATAGTCATCAGCGCCGAGTTCAAGACCAAGCACGGTGTCGGTATCTTCACCCCTCGCAGTCAGCATCAGTACCGGTGTCTTATTTTGCGGACGCAGGGCTTTTAATACGTCGAAGCCATTCATGCCCGGCATCATGACATCGAGAATAATCGCATCCCAGTCGTTTTTTTGTTTTACCTGTTCGATTGCGCTGTGGCCATCATGCACCATCGATACACGAAATCCCTCGCTGCCGAGATATTCGGCGAGTAAATCGCTTAGCGCCGTGTCATCGTCGACCAGCAATAGGTGGGGTGTTTCATTCATGGCGATTATTCTGGGCGAAAAATCTCAAAGCGCAACCGCTCGATTCTGACCTTTGCATTTCTTTGCAAAGCTTTATCTGGCTTGACCCAACTCTATGCTGCGGCAGTTTATAGTTAGCTTACTGCAACAGGCAGTCCGAATTTAACCTCAAATCAGGAGACTGACATGAATACCTTTTCAAAATCATTGATCATTGCTACCACTCTTTTTGCAACCACTGGCGCTGCCGTCGCGATTGCCGGACCCGGTATGGGGTATGCTGGCAAGCATTCTTGCAAGCAGCAGTACGGTATGGATGGCCCGGGAGCGGGCATGGGCATGGGGCCGGGTCACGGAATGAAACACGGTCACCGTAAAATGGGTCGCGCAGAAGCCATGTTTGATCGTATTCCCGACCTGACCGCCGAGCAACGCCAGCAGTTGACTCAGTTAAAAGCCGAGCAACACGCCGCGAAGAAGGGTATGAGAACCGCAATGATGGAACAACGCCAGCAAGCCGATCAACAATTGATGCAAGAATTCAAAAGCGCCAGGCAAACGCAGCGTGAAAGCTTTAAAGCCAGACTCGGAGAAATTCTGACTGACGAACAGAAAGCGGCTTTACCGATATTCCAGCATTAATATCTCTGATTTGACGGCTTCCCGGGCAGGATGCCGTCAAAGTCGTCCTGTCAGGCCAGTTGAGGCAACCGCGTCTGACTCTGAATCTGCTCCACCATCAGGCGTTCCTGCTTCATGTAGATGCCATCGGCAAAAGCGATGGAAGAAGCGATGTATGGCATCAGGGATGACAACAGCGGTAAATCTTTCAGCCGGTGCAGTCTTTCCTGCAGATCCAGCTCATCGGTTTTGAGCAAATCGATACAACGCTCGAATTCCTTGTCGGCGGCATCGATATCAACATCGGAGCTGGAAAGTCCGGCCAGATGGCTGCAGATAATCTGATAGACATCCTTTTCCGAACGCGATACTTCTCCATCGATACTGGCCATTGATGCGCCGACCGCGGCGACTGCGCTGATCAGTTCGTTCGGAGCAAGATTGCGGATTTCTCTCGATAGTCCCTGACGATTCATGTAGATCAAACGCCCGGCGATCTGGTCAGGCGCCTTCATGCGATTGAGATTGAACCAGGTCGGTACCAGCCAGCCGATTACGCCACCCACTGCGGCACCTTTTAGTACCGTCCAGCCCAGCGACATACGACCGCGGTACTGCGGGTCCTTGGTACCGAGCCCTTCGAACCAGCCGATGCCTTCCATCCAGTAATAGGCAAGCAAGGACGCGATGGCCAGCGCCGATGCCGCAAACATGACATCGAACACTCGTTGCCGGTAGGGCAGTTGTCCGGTTAATTCGCGGCTCTGGTGGAAATCCAGAATCCATGAAATCGACACCGCCAGTGCCAGCGATTGCAGTGCATAGGGATAACTCCAGCCGATGCTGGTGTACACCGATTCGAGATTGCTGAGGCTATCCATGCCCGACAGCATATTGAGGATGTAGCGGTAACTGACGGTGACGACCAGCCAGCTGGCAGCGGTGATGAGGCCAACGATGATATAAGCCGCCCATGACCTTCGGCGGGTGAGTTCATTGTAGCCCATGCCCGCTTTGCACTTGAGTTCGAGCGCAATCAGCAGGGCAGCACCGTAGGTGAAAAACATCAGAAAAGTCATGAAACCGACGCTGCCAAAGCGACGGAATTCAACCGGCTTGGACAACTCCTGTACTACCGAGACGGCCAGAAACGTGAGCAGAATGGCCAGCAGGGCTCCGGCTACCTGACTCGAAGACAAGCGTTCCCGGCCATGCGAACCACCCTCGAATCCGAGTTGTGAAATCATCGAGTTACGGCCGCTTTCCGACAGCTCGGCCATGCAACTGGCCTTGGCGACAAAAACGGTGGTGTCACGGAACAGGTCGTAGATGGATTTATCCAGATAATGCTGCAATTTTTGCAGAATATGCGGCTCGGCCGTGGCGGCCTTGAGTTCTTTGAAATCCCGGTTTATTTCCTCCAGGCGCTCCTGCAATTGAATGAAAGTCGATTCATGTTCTCGCAAAAATCGGGTCAGCCGTACCGAGTCTTCTTCTTTCCAGTCGACAATGCTGTCGAGCAGGGCATTGATGCGCGCCCAGCGGTAATCAAGATTGACGCCCTGATTCAGCGCCAGTTGATCGAAATCGATATCCAGTGCGGTTGCCTTTTTTTGCAGCCGGGCAAGTTGCCCCGGTGAAAAATTAAACGGTGCGCGGCGCATGGCAGCGGCCATCTTGTTGACATGGGTCGGGATATGGCCGCGCTCCCAGAATTTGTTGAGCAAGGCGGTGTCTAGTCTGGACAGCCACGGTAGCGAGGGCAGCAGGGTGGTCAGAAACAGCGCTGACAGCATCGGAGCGCTGAGGCTCGACAACTGGCTCGGCAGAGTTGCATTCACTTGCCCGGTCATCAGGCCGTACAGGGCGCCGATGGTTTCGGGGGAACTGTCGAACAGCGCGCCGAAAAAAACATACAGCGTTAACATGCTGAGCAGATAGAAGATAAAGTAGGTGATGAAATTCTGGAATGTGGTGGTAGCGCGGTTGGAGGTGGGGTTGTTGTATCGGCGGTAGGCATTGAAGCCAACAAAAACAGCGCCGACGGCCCATTCAAACAGTGTAACGGTTTCCATGTGATGCTCCTCCTGGTTGGAGTGAATTCACCAGTACTGCCCGGGCTGGCTTGCGGGTATGTAGTTACAGCTGGCACCAGTTTGCATCTGATCCGGGGCAGAGTCAAACCCCTCGGGTGATTTGTTTATGACGGCATAATGGTTTTGAATCCGTCCCGGGGTGAAAAATGTTTCAATCGCTAGCGCCAGAATATATCCTTTGCCCCACCTTCCTTGCGCGGTTCAGATTCCGCACCCGGTCAGCGCTATGAAAATACAGGTCAGTGAACTTATTGTGCGTTATCTGCAGTGTCTGGGCATCGATACCATTTTCGGCATGCCGGGCGCGCATATTCTGCCGGTCTATGATGATTTGTATGATTCGGACATTCGCACTGTGCTGGCCAAACATGAGCAGGGCGCGGCATTTATGGCTGGAGGCTATGCGCGGGTCAGCGGGGGTATTGGTGCCTGCATCGCCACTGCCGGCCCGGGTGCTACCAATCTGGTCACAGGCATTGCCAATGCCTACGCCGACAAGCAACCGGTGATTGCCATCACCGGTGAAGCGCCAACCCATATTTTCGGCAAGGGCGGTTTGCAGGAAAGCTCCGGCGAAAGCGGTAGTGTCAATCTACCTGCGCTGTTTTCCGGCGTTACCAATTATTACAAGATGATAGAGCGCACCGATTATATCGGTAATGTACTGAATCAGGCGAGCAAGCACTTGCTGGCCGATATTGCCGGGCCGGTGGTGTTGAGCATTCCGTATAATGTACAAAAGGAAATGGTCGATGAAACCGTACTCGACCAGGTGGTTTGTCAGCGTCAGGGGTTTCCGCTACGGGTTGCGGATGATGCGATCGGGCAAAGCCTTGCGTTGATCCGGCAGGCGGAAAAACCAGTGATCGTGGCCGGTTTCGGATGCCTGCAATCCGGCGCACAGGCATCACTTGCGCAATTCAGTGAACGGCTTAATATTCCGGTCACCAGCAGCATGAAAGCGAAAGGGGCCATAGACGAACATTCTTCGCTTTCCCTCGGTAGTCTCGGCGTGACTTCTTCGGGGCATGCGCTGCATTATATCCAGCAACAGGCCGATTTGCTGATCATGCTGGGTGCCGGGTTTAATGAAAGAACCAGTTATGTGTGGAACAAGGATTTACTCACCCGCCGGAAGATCATTCAGGTTGACCAGAATTCGCATCAACTGGAGAAGGTCTATCGCGCCGATGTCGCGATACATTCGGACATTGATACCTTTTTGACACAAATGAATGCTGCGCTCGATGAGGAACCGCTGGAAGCCAAAGACTGTGAAGATATTCCTGCCTTCCGGCAGCAATTGCAGCGGCAGGCAGATCAGGATGGTTCGGCGGTATTCAATCATCAGTTTGATGTGGTGAAAGCCTTTTATGCCCGGCTGGAAAAACACTTTGACGAAGGCATTCTGCTGTTCGATGACAACATCATTTTCGCTCAAAATTTTTACCGGGTGTCGACCCGGGATCGATTTTTTCCCAACACCGGGGCATCTTCACTGGGGCATGCGATTCCGGCAGCGATCGGGGCGAGTTACAAAACCGATCAACCGATTTTCGCCCTGATCGGTGATGGAGGCTTCCAGATGTGTTGCATGGAAATCATGACTGCAGTCAATTACCGGCGACCGCTCAATTTGGTATTGTTTAATAATGACAGCATGGGGCTGATTCGAAAAAACCAGCATCAATTGTATGACCAGCGTTTTATCGATTGCGATTTTCAAAACCCGGACTATGCCGCGCTGGCAAAATCCTTCGGCATCACGCATGTCAGAATCGATGCCGAAGAACAATGCAAAGCGGTATTTGATACGCTGGATTTTCATCACGATATCAATCTGATTGAAATCGTCATCGATCAGGATGCCTACCCGAATTATTCCTCCAACCGTTCATGAGTTGGAAAACCTCGCAGCTGGATCGATTCCTTGACGAATACCGGGGGCGTATCGGAGCAGTGGAAGAATGGTCCCGACAGTTTCAGCAGGCGAGTTGTGACCGGAATGTGATCGCGCTGTATGATGCCGTTTACCCGGCTCTGGAGGCTTTGATCTGGGAAAAGGATGGGGACGATGCCGATATCGATGTTTATCAAAGCCTGTTCCGGGAGCAGGAAGCCTTGATTGCGCAGCAGAGCCAAGACCGTCGCAATGATTTTATCCTCAGCATTCCGATTGCTGACCGTCCCGAGCATTTGCAAAGTTGTCTGCAAAGTATTTATCAACTCTGTACCCTTTTTTCTTACGGCGGCAAACGTCAAGGTGTGTTCGGAAAGATCCGGGTGGTGGTAGCAGAAGACAGTCAAGATCCGGAAAATATTCAACAGGATATCGAGATTGCAAGGCGCTTTACTGAAAAAGGCTTGTCGGTGACACATCTGGGTCAGGCTGAACAATATGAGTTAATGCAACAGATCGAACCGGAGTGGCGTGAAAATCTGTCTTCGATTCTGAGCGATCAGCCGCGCGAGCGTTTTTACCGCAAGGGGCAGGCAGCGAACCGCAACCTGAGTTATCTCAAGATGCTGAAGATGACCGGCGATCCGGATAACACACTGTATTTTCTGGTTGACAGTGATCAATTGTTTCAGCAAAACCGCTTGCAGGGTAGCCCGGTTTCGGCAATCAATTATTTTTATTATATCGACCGGATTTTTCGCCAGCTGCCGGTTCGTCTGTTGACCGGAAAACTGGTTGGAGATCCACCGGTTTCACCCTCGGTAATGGCGCAGAATTTCATCGAGGATTTGCTTCATTTTCTACACCGATTGAGCAAGCAGCAGCCCGATGAAGATTGTTGTTTTCATACGCTGCCGGCACAGCCGATTGGCGATGCGGCGTATCATGACTTGTCCAGAATGTTTGGCTTCGAACCCCCCGGGGATGCTGTCGAATATTGCTGCCCGCTTGCTGGAAGACATGATATGACAGACTGTTTGAGACATTTGTCGGAGCGGTTAAATAATTTTTTCTTTGGGGAACATTTAACCCGAAAAACAACCTTTCGTTTTGACGTTGCTTTCGATCGATTGCAGCCGGCGCGCACTATCTACCCGGGCAACTATGTGGCGAATTTTGAGGGCTTGAAATATGTGATTCCTTTCGGTGATTTGCGCTTGCGGATGTCTGGTCCGACCGCTGGCCGTTTGATTCAGGCCGAGATCGGCCCACAGTTTGCCTCAGCCAATATGCCGATGTTGCATCAGCGTACACAATCCGAAAAACTCGAAGATGACTTTCGCCCCGGTGTATTTTTTGAAAAACAACGTATTGATTTATCGGATGAATTCGAGCGCCAGTTTTTCGGTGACTTGATGCTTTTCAGCGCAGAAAGACTGGCCGCCGGAAGCGAGGATGGAAAGAATTTTTCCACCTCGGAAATCCAGTCAACACTGGATCAGATCGAGCAGGAATTATTGCAAATTTACACTGAAAAACGTCAAGCGGTGGAGCGACAAAATCGCAAGCTGTCCGGTTATTTCGAGGATGATGCTTACTGGTGGAATCGACTACCGGATAAACATGCCATAGTGGGTGCATTCCGCCGCTTTATTGAAAACATCGATTTCAATTTTGGTGAACAATCGGTGGCCTGGCAACTGATTGAAGATGTCGAACATCGCCGCCAGCGCAAGCAAGCGCTATGTCGCGCATTGCAGGGTTACTCGCAACAGCGTGAAACCTGGGACCAGGTGGTTGGTGCTTTCAGAAATTGAGCCAGAGCGCGGTTGTAAGAGAGCGTCTATCAGAATAGGTCTGTCAGAATAGGTCTGTCAGAGTTCGTCTTTCAGATTGCGTCTATGGCATGTTGCCGGATGACTGTTCGCGCAGCCTGATATTGCTCGTCCGCCTGTTGGTGCACTGTATCGTCCAGTTGCCGCTCAGCAGCCGGTTGTTTCGAGGAAATGATCTGGCCGCGATGAATTGCTTCCGAGGAATCTCCGGCGCGTGCCTGTCCGGTGCGGGCAAAGGTTTGATAATCTGTTTTGAGCGTTATGGCCAGTTGTAACCACTGGCTGATCCTGTCCAGCGTTGGTTGTGGTTGTTCAACCAGATTTCCTGCATCGAAATAATAATACCGCCGGGCATGTTGCTGGCAGAATTCCGCTAGATGATTCAACCGCTGGCAGTAATAATCGGTTGCGCCGACCGGAGTGGCGTAGGCATGGTCGCCGGGCTTTTGAGCAAATAGTGTAACGATGCTTTGAATACTGGCTTGCGGATGACGTAACGAAACCAGAATGATCGCATCCTGTAATTCTGCCAGTTCGAGATTGAGCGGATATTGATTGTGTAAAATCTTGTCGAACAGAAACTGGCTGTCGGGTTTGAGCAGGTCCTGCTCGCGATACTGGGCCAGTTGTCGCGCCAGATCTGCCGTAGTCCGATACCCAAGGTGCATTTCATAGTAGCCATTGATATCGGGATGCGAGCCGAGTATATGGCCGAACAGGCTGCTGTAGGCGCGCATATGGCTGAGCAGAAAGATGCGCCGGAAGGAATCGCTCATGAGTTGGCGGGAATAGCGAGGAACCTCTGTCCGGTTAAACTGGCGTAAATTCCGGAATATGTCCGACCTTGATCACCAGCACGAAGTGCTTCTTGTGCTCGAACAGTCCACCCACATCGATGCCCTGCGAGTGTTCCATGACTTGCACAATACTGCTGTAGGGAAAGTAATGGGTGTATCCCTTGTTTTCATCCATCACAGCAAAACAGTCGTCGCATACTTTCTTCAGCGTGGCCGAATCAATACGCAACGGGCGGTCGATGTTGATGCCGATTTCCTGATCGAGATACGGTTCCAGTATGGTTTTCATGGCTCTGTCCCGTTTTTGGTTTACTTGATACGCATGCCTGGTTTTGCGCCGTCGTCCGGCGAAAGAATATAGATTTCCTTACCGCCTGGTCCGGCCGCCAGCACCATGCCTTCGGATACACCGAAACGCATCTTGCGCGGCGCCAGGTTAGCCACCATCACCGTCAATTTTCCCTGCAAATCCTGCGGGTCGTAGGCCGCTTTGATGCCGGCGAAAACATTGCGCTGCTCGCAACCGATGTCGAGCGTCAGTTGCAGCAGTTTGTCGGCTTTTTTTACCGCTTTGGCTTCGACGATGCGTGCCACGCGTAGATCGAGTTTGGCGAAATCATCGATACTGATTTCATCGGCGATGGGTTCGATATTGCTGTCGGCAGGCGACGCTTGCGGTTTATGTTCGGCCACTTCCTTGCTGGCTTCGATGATGGCATCGATCTTGTCCTGTTCGATGCGCGTCATCAGCGGCTTGAATTTATTGATGGTATGCCCGAGCAAATGATTGTCGAGGTCGGCCCATCGCAAGGGCTCGACATTCAGAAATGTTTCGGCCTGCGCCGCCAGTTTTGGTAACACCGGCTTGAGCAGGATGATCAACTGGCGAAAACAGTTGATGCCGATGCTGCAGGTGTCCTGCACGTTTTGCTGTTGCGCTTCATCCTTGATGCGTACCCAGGGTTCCTGTTCATCGATGTATTGATTGGCAAGATCGGCCAGCGCCATGATTTCGCGCATTGCTTTGGCGAATTCCCGGTCTTCGTAATCTTTGGCGATGGTTTTGGCAGCGGTCAGAAATTTTTCATTGAGGCTATTGTCAGCAACGCTGTCGCTCAGTTTGCCGTCAAATTTCTTGACGATAAAACCGGCACAGCGGCTGGCGATATTGACCACCTTGCCGACCAGATCAGAATTCACCCGCGACATGAAATCGTGCAGATTAAGATCGATATCTTCGATGCCGGAACCGAGTTTGGCGGCGAAATAATAGCGTAGATATTCCGGGTTCAGGTGATCGAGATAAGTGCGCGCCTTGATGTTCGTTCCGCGCGATTTCGACATTTTTTGTCCATCGACAGTGAGAAAACCGTGACAGTACACCGCAGTCGGCATACGGAATCCGGCACCGTACAGCATGGCCGGGAAGAACAGGGTGTGAAAACGCGCGATATCCTTGCCGATGAAGTGATACAGCTCGGCTTTGGAATCCGGCTTCCAGTATTCATCGAAATCATGGCCGGTCCTGTCGCACCAGTTCTTGAAGCTGGCCAGATAACCGATTGGCGCATCCATCCACACATAGAAATATTTGCCCGGCGCATCGGGAATTTCGAAACCCCAGTAGGGTGCGTTGCGTGAAATATCCCAGTCGCGCAAGCCATCTTCCAGCCATTCATCCATCTTGTTGGCAATTTCTTTCTGGATGTGGCCGGCGCGGGTCCACTCTTTGAGCATGTCGGAAAAATCGCCGAGCTTGAAGAAATACTGTTCCGAATCCTTTTCGATCGGTGTTTCACCCGTCACCACCGAGCGCGGATTTTTCAGCTCGGTCGGGTCGTAGGTGGCACCGCAGACTTCGCAATTGTCGCCGTATTGATCTTCTGCGCCACAGTTCGGGCAAGTGCCCTTGATGAAGCGGTCGGGCAGAAACATTTCCGCCTTCGGGTCGTAGCTTTGCGAAATGGTGCGGGTGGCGATATGACCGCCGTCGCGCAACCGCTGGTAAATGGTCGTCGCGAAGTATTTGTTTTCTTCAGAATGGGTACTGTAGAAATTATCGAAACCGACACCGAAATCAGCGAAATCCTGCTCGTGTTCCTGCTTGACCCGGTCGATCAATTGCTGCGGCGTGATGCCGGCAGCCTGCGCGCTGAGCATGATCGGTGTGCCGTGGGCATCGTCGGCGCAGACATAGATACATTCATGGCCTTGCATTTTCTGGAAGCGCACCCATATGTCGGTCTGGGTGTACTCGACCATGTGGCCGATATGAATCGGCCCGTTGGCATAGGGTAGCGCGCTGGTGACAACAATTTTGCGTTGTGAAGAACTCGGGCTCATGAAATGATATCGCGGGTAAAACGCGCTATTTTATGTGTCCTGTCGGCGTCTGTATAGCGTTGACTTACCGCTGGCTCTATACCCGTTCAATTAAAGGTTAAATATTAGCTTTGGCTAATGTAAAATGTAACGTTTGAATAAATAATCCGTAAAAGGTCTTTTTTATGTCTATTACCAAAGAAGCAGTCCAGGATGCCATTGGCGGCATTATCGATGTCAATACCGAAAGAGATTTAGCGGTTACCAAATCGATCAAATCGATTGATGTGGATGGCGGCAAGGTCAGCATCAACATCGTGCTGGGTTATCCGGCAGCGGGTTATTTCGATACGCTGAAAAAGCAGATTATTGAGGCGGTCAGTGCGCTGGATGGCGTCGAATCGGTCGAAGTCAAGATTTCCAGCAAGATTGTTTCCCACGCGGTGCAGCAAAACCTGAAACCGCAGGAAGGCATCAAGAATATTATCGCCGTTGCGTCCGGTAAGGGCGGGGTCGGTAAATCGACCACTGCAGTCAATCTGGCGCTGGCGCTGCAAGCCGAAGGCGCAACCGTCGGTATCCTCGATGCGGATATCTATGGCCCGAGTATGCCACGCATGCTGGGTTGTTCCGGTCAGCCCGAATCGGTCGATGGCAAGAGTCTGGAGCCAATGGTCGGCCACGGCATTCAATCCATGTCGATCGGCTACCTGGTGGAAGAAGACACCCCGATGATCTGGCGCGGCCCGATGGTGACCCAGGCGCTGGAGCAATTGCTCAATGACACCAACTGGAAAGATGTCGACTACATGGTCATCGATCTACCGCCGGGCACCGGTGACACCCAACTGACGCTGGCGCAAAAGATTCCGGTTTCCGGCGCGGTCATCGTCACCACTCCGCAAGACATCGCGTTGCTGGATGCACGCAAGGGCTTGAAGATGTTCGAAAAGGTCGAGGTACCGGTACTGGGTGTGGTCGAAAATATGTCGATCCATATCTGTAGCGAATGCGGTCATGCCGAGCACATCTTCGGTGAAGGCGGCGGTCAGACCATGGCGAAGGATTACGATGTCGATTTCCTCGGCGCTTTACCGCTGGATATCAAGATTCGTGAACAGGCCGACAGCGGTAACCCGACCGTGGCAGCGATGCCGGATAGCAAGGTCAGCGAGATCTATCGCGAAATCGCGCGCAAGACCGCGGCCAAGCTGGCGACCAAGGCGAAGGACCACTCTGCGGCCTTCCCGAGCATTGTGATTCAAAATAACTGAGGATCTTTCTTCTCAGGCCAAAAAATCCCCGCTGGCCGGGGATTTTTTTTGCCTGTATTGAGCCGAGTAAGTTAAAACATTTCGATTTCGGTTTCCGCGCCCTCTTCGGCATAGCCTTCGATACTCATTTTTTCATCGGCCAGTTTTTCGACCAATATTGTCAATTCTCCGCTGGATTGTTCGGCCGAGCGAAATTCCGCCAGCATGGCGTCATGTAATTGCGGGTTGCGCTGCCAGTCCTGATGCAGGATTTCGAGCACTCGATGGACATGCGTGTGAACGCTGTGATGCGGTTGCTTGATCGCTTTGTAACTGGGTAAATGGCGATATATTTCATGGCCATCGCCGCTGTCATACCATTTGCCAAAGCGGCAGTGATGGGCATCGACCTGAATCGCTTGCATCTGCTTTTCGTCCGGTTTTTTGGATTCGGCAGCATGGTAGGCTCGCTGCATATAGATCAGATGATCGATCTTGGTCAGGGCTGTCTGGCATATGACTTGTACATAGCTCACCTTGTTATGAGCTTGCTGTGAGTCATGGGCGGTTTGTTCAAAATTGCTCTGGAATTCCCCGATGGTCGTTTTTGATTTCTCTGTTCGGTCGGCCATATCGACTGCATCCTGTACCATGACTTCAGTCGAATCGACAAACTTTTGCATGATGTCATTGATTTCTGCGGCGGCTTTCTTGGTTGTGGAGGCGAGATTCTTGACTTCATCGGCGACCACCGCAAAGCCGCGTCCATGCTCGCCCGCCCGGGCGGCTTCGATTGCAGCATTGAGTGCCAGCAGATTGGTCTGGTCTGCCACATTGGAAATGGTCGTGACCATTTCAGAAATCAGTGTGCTGTTTTGGGACAGATTTTGAGAACTGTCGCGCATGCGCGTAGATTGCTCGACCAGCAAAGTCAGGTCGTTGATCAACGACCGCACATTGCCCAGACTGCTGGTGGCATTGTCTGCCGTGGTGCTGGAGATCGATTCGATTTTGAGCATTTCATCCGAAATGGTATTCAAGTCGCGCTGGCTGCGCGACAGATTATTGAGCAGGTTTTCGGTTTTCAAAATGCCCAGTTGAAAATAGAGTTCATCGATGCGACCTTGCCAGAATCCCTGTTCGCTTAGTCCAACTGATTTGTCAAACTGCTGCAAGCCCCGGGCAAATCCGCCATTTAAACCCTGAGAAAGGCAGGTGCGGTAAAACGCATTGCGCGAAGTCGCCTGAAAGACATTTTCGACTTCACGCATAAAGGTTTCAATCTGGTCTAGTGCTTCGTTGAGTTTCCACGCGATTTCGGTGTACCGACTGTTCTCGGGGATACCGGTAATACGATATTCAAGCCGGCCATGAAAGATTTCATCCGCCAGCTTGATGACTTTTTCATGCATTTCGTCATTGTGACGTGATCCGATACGAGCCAGCACAAAAAGAGCGATTCCCACGGCCGGCAGTGCCAGTTCCCACCAGGCTCCGCTGG
>JANTFI010000003.1 GCA_024763505.1 Gammaproteobacteria bacterium | reverse complement strand
CGAACGCCTACCGCAAGCATTTTTTCAGCCATACCAGTGATGGCTCCGAACTGTTTGATGGCGTGGCGGATGTCATTCGCGACTTGCATGCCGAGGGGTATTATCTGGCTGTGGCGACTGGCAAGAGCCGGCGCGGCCTGGATTTGGCGCTTCAAAGCACCGGCTTGCAGCCTTATTTTCATATTACCCGATGCGCCGATGAAACCCGTTCCAAACCCGATCCGCAGATGCTCGATGAGATTCTGACTGATCTCGATATCGAACCGCAACAAGCCGTGATGGTTGGTGACACCAGTTATGATCTGGAAATGGCGCATAACATGAAAATGGACAGCGTGGCGGTGACCTACGGCATGCATGACAAGGCGCATCTGCAAGACAGCAAGCCGACCCATTTTATCGACACCATAACCCAACTGACCCAATTCGTATAAGCAGGAGCAACGCATGAATCAGAAATCGAGCCAAGATGACGATGCCGTGAATATCACCCAGCCGGTCGAGGCATCGGCGCACAAGGATTACGAAGCCATGGTGCAGCGGCTGGCATTTGCCGCAGTCAATGAACAGCGGCGCAGCCGACGCTGGCGTATCTTTTTTATCTTGTTGACCTTTATCTATCTGACACCATTATTTCTGTTGACACTGGATATGAACGGAATCGATGTGCTCTACAAGGAAACTCTCAGTGGCAGTAAAAAGCATACAGCAGTCGTGAAACTGACCGGGTTGATCGCCAGCGGTGAAAAGGCCAGCGCCAAAAGCGTGATTCATGGCCTGCAGTCCGCGTTCGACGACAAGAACACCGCCGCGGTCGTGCTCGAAATCAATTCGCCAGGAGGTTCTCCGGTGCAGTCGGCCGATATCTATGACGAAATGAAACGCCTGCGAGCCGAGCATGAAGACATACCTTTATATGTTGTGGTTTCCGATATGGCGGCCTCCGGCGGGTATTTTGTAGCCGCTGCGGCCGACAGGATTTTTGTCAACAAATCCAGTCTGGTGGGTTCGATCGGGGTTCGCATGGATAGCTTCGGCGCGGTCGATTTGATCAAGAATCTCGGCATCGAGCGACGTCTGCTGACGGCCGGTGAACATAAAGCCTTGCTCGACCCCTTCTTGCCGGAAAAAGCCGATGAAAAACAAATGCTGCAGCAAATGCTGGACCAGGTTCACCAGCATTTTATCGATGCCGTGAAACAGGGGCGAGGAGATCGTTTGAAAGAGGACCCGTTGCTATTTAGCGGCATGATCTGGAGTGGGGAAGATGCCATCCGTCTTGGTCTGGCAGACGACTATGGCAGTACCGCATATGTCGCCCGTGAAATCGTCGAGCAAGAGGATGTCGTTGATTATACCGAGAAAGAAATTCTGCTCGATCGTCTGGCTGAACGAATGGGGGCCGCTTTCGGCCAGGCTGTCGATACCCGATTGCTCAGCGGGTTATCTATCAGATAAGGCTCCAAAATTTGAATTCATTGCTACACTCACCACTGTGATAACAGGAATGGGCGAACAGCAATGCAACAGATTTTTGTAGCCAGACAACCAATTTTCACGCAAACCATGGATGTGTTTGCGTACGAATTGCTTTTTCGCAGTGGGGAAGATACCGGCTCGGCCGATGTAGTCGATGGTGACAGCGCGACTTCGCGGGTATTACTCAACGGTCTGGTTGAAATCGGGCTGGATCAGTTGGTCGGGCAACACCTGGCCTTCATCAATCTTACCCGCACCTTTCTGGCCAGCGATGGCCTGCTATCAGCCATTCCACCCGAGCAACTGGTGCTTGAAGTGCTGGAAGATATCGAGCCGACGGAAAGTATTATTAACACCCTGAAAAGGCTCAAGGCAGCCGGCCATACGATCGCGCTGGACGATTTTATCTATGACAATCGCTTTGACCCCTTTATTGATCTGGCCGATATTATCAAGATCGATGTTCGGGCGATTGATGCCGAAGCGATACGTCAGCATGTCGATACCCTGAAGCCCCGGTCTGTCAAATTGCTGGCTGAAAAGGTTGAAGATTACGACGAATTCGAATTTCTCAAATCGCTCGGCTTTGATTATTTTCAGGGGTACTTCTTTGCCCGCCCGAAAATAGTCAGCGGCAAGGCCATTACCGCAAATCAACTGGCGGTACTGCAACTGGTCGCCCGCATCAATGATCCCGAAGTTGAAGTCGATGAATTGAGCGAAATAATCAGCAGCGATGTTTCGCTCAGCCACAAGGTACTGAAATTTATCAATTCACCGGTTAGCGGTTTGCGTACCCGGGTCGATTCGATTCAGCAGGCGGTCGTGTTGCTGGGCATGTCGACCATCAAAAACTGGGTAACCATTCTGGCGTTGGCTACCGGTTCGCAAAAACCAGCCGAGTTGAGTACTACCGCGATGGTGCGCGCCAAGAGTTGCGAGTTGCTGGCGCGGGCAGTCAAATTACCCAAACCGGACGGGTTCTTTACGGTCGGGCTGTTTTCTTCTCTCGATGCTATGCTCGATCAACCGCTGGCCGATTTGCTCGAGGAATTACCGTTGAGCGAAGAAACCGTGCAAGCCCTGCTGAAGCAACAAGGGGTTTATGGTCAGGCGTTGAGTTGTGTCTTGTCGCTGGAGCGCAATGATTTCAGCGTGTTGCAGTTTGAAGGACTGGGGCTCGAAGAATTGTCCGAAATTTATTTGCAAGCGGTGCGCTGGGCAGATCAAGTGATGCAGGATTTCTAAGACGGGCTAAATTTTATACCACCCGTATACCTGCGGATTCGAGCATGCCTACCAACCGGATCAGCGGTAAGCCGATAATCGAAGTCGGATCGTCACCGGTCATGTGACTGAACAGGCTGATGCCATAGCCTTCCGATTTGAAACTGCCGGCACATTGATAGGGTTGTTCCACCTGCAGGTAATGTTCGATTTGCGCATCACTGAGCGAGCGAAACCCGACCCGGTATTCGGCACAGTCTTGTTCGCAAAACCCGCTCGATTCTTGCATGACACAAAGGCCAGTATAAAAAACCACTTCCTGACCGCTGGCTTCTGTCAACTGTTGTCTGGCATGTTCATGATCACCAGGCTTGCCCAGAATCCGGTCGTTTAGAAACGCGCACTGATCCGAACCGATAATTATGGCATCGGGGTGCTGGCTGGCAATTTCAGCTGCTTTCAAGCGGGAAAGTCGCAACACATGGTCTCGGGCGGATTCGCTTGGCAATATCGTTTCATCGATGTCGGGTGACTGTGTTTCGAATGGTATTTGGAGGCGAGACAAGAGTTGTTGGCGAAAGGGCGAGCTCGAAGCCAGAATCAATGGAGTTTCAGACATGTTTCTTTGTATAAATGCGAATTCTCGTAAGTATATTCTAAAATACTGTTATTTGGCATGAATTATCTTAGGGTTCACTGGTTTAAGCATAGACAGCAATGGCTCAATACAGTTAAAATCGCGCGTTTATGCAAGGCAAGCTACAACAGCGTTACCGGGTTGCAAGAGAACTCGGTCAAAACAGTGAATTTGCGGGGGAATTTTCCTTACCGCAGTTACCGCGCTTAAGCACGCTGGTAGTCAAAGACGATGCCGAGATCCGGGTTCGTTTTGAATTCACGGAAAACCGGTATCAGCATCCGTCCATTCGGGGTCATATTGAAACCCGGTTGCAACTGGAGTGTCAGCGTTGTCTGAAACCCATGTCGCAATCTCTGGATTTTGATTTTGACCTGTTGATTGATGCCAGTGATGACGATGTGCAATCGTTTCAAACCGATACGGTGTGGACCGATGATGGTTATCTGGATGTGCTGGAAGTGGTCGAAGATGAATTGATACTGGCGCTGCCGCTGATATCCATGCACGAAGATGTCAGTTGCCATCAACACTGGCAGCCGGATTCATTGCCTGAGCCCGACGAGGGCAGAAATAACCCTTTTGCAGTGCTTGCAACACTGAAAGGAAAACCCACTGAAGGCGGATGAAAATCCGTCTTTTTGATTTTGAATTGAGTATTGAATATTTTTTCTGGAGATTAGCATGGCTGTTCAACAAAACCGTAAAACCCCTTCACGTCGCGGCATGCGACGCTCTCACGATGCCTTGTCCGGTCCGACCCTGTCTGTTGAACCGACCACTGGCGAAGTGCATCGTCGTCATCACATCAGTGCCGATGGTTTCTACCGTGGCCGTCAAGTGATCGAAGAAAAGGTCGAATTCGAAGACGACGAGTAAATCAAACGGCAGGGTTCAGCAACCGGGCATACTCCGTCGTGCCGGCATCATCATGAACCCATCCAACCATTTGCAGCACTGAATACGGGCGGATTTATCCGTCCGTATTCGTTTCCGAACTAAAAATAATGACACTGAAAATAATAGCGATTGATGCGATGGGTGGGGATCACGGCCCGGAAGTGACTGTACAGGCGGCACGAATGGCGATTCGTTTTTCCTCCGACATTGAATTGATTCTGGTGGGCCAGCAAGCGGTTTTGCAGTCACAACTCGAGCAAATCGGCTTAACCGGTGAACCGCGCATCCGGGTTCATCATGCCTCCGAAGTCGTAACGATGGATGAAGCCCCGGCGATTGCGCTGAAAAAGAAAAAAGATTCTTCCATGCGCGTTGCGATCAATCTGGTGAAGCAGGGTGATGCAGCGGCCTGCGTCAGTGCAGGCAATACCGGCGCATTGATGGCAACCGCCAAATTCGTCCTCAAGACCATTCCCGGAATCAATCGTCCGGCGATCTGTACTGCCTTACCCACGATCAACGGACATAGTCATATGCTCGACCTCGGTGCCAATATCGATTGCAGTGCGGAGCATTTACTGCAATTTGCCATCATGGGATCGGTCTTGTCTCAGTCGGTGGATAACAATCCGGCGCCGAGTATCGGGTTGCTGAACATTGGTTCAGAAGCGATGAAAGGCAATGAAACCGTCAAGGCCGCCAGTCAAATGCTGGAAAAAACCAGTCTTAATTATGTAGGCTTTATAGAAGGGGATGATATATACACCGGTAAGGTCGATGTCGTAGTGTCGGACGGTTTTGTCGGCAACGTTTCATTGAAAACCGCAGAAGGCGTGGCCGCAATGGTGAATGGTGTACTGAAGCAGGAATTTCGCAAAAGCTGGTTGAGTAAACTGGCGGCATTGCTGGCCTTGCCGGTACTCAACCGGGTGCGGCAAACACTTGATCCGCGCAAATACAATGGCGCCAGCCTACTGGGGCTGAATGGCATCGTCATCAAAAGCCATGGCGGTGCGGATGTGGATGCGTTTTTCAATGCCATCAAGATCGCCATGCTGGAAATTGACCAATCGGTTCCGGCTCGCATCAGCCAGGAAATCGAACAATATCTACCCCCCGCAGAGGAACAGATTGCATGACATACGCCCGAATCATTGGAACCGGCAGCTATCTACCGGAAAAGGTATTAACCAATTTCGATCTGGAAAAAATTGTCGACACCAGCGATGACTGGATTCGCACCCGTACCGGCATCGAAAAACGTCATGTGGCGATTGAAGGGCAAACCACCTGTGATCTGGCCGAACGAGCCAGCCGACACGCCATTGAAATGGCCGGTATCAATGCTCAGGACATTGATCTGATAATTGTAGCCACCACCACGCCTGATCGCATCTTCCCGAGTACCGCCTGTCTGTTACAGTCTCGCCTCGATATCCATGGCTGTGCCGCGTTTGATGTTCAGGCGGTTTGTACCGGCTTTGTATACGCGCTCGGTATTGCCGAGAAATTCATCAAAACCGGTAGCGCCAAAAAAGCATTGGTGGTCGGAGCCGAAACCTTGTCTCGGCTGCTTAACTGGAAAGACCGCACCACCTGTGTGCTGTTTGGCGATGGTGCAGGAGCGGTTATTCTCGAAGCCAGTGAGGAAACCGGTATCATTTCCACCCACTTGCATGCTGATGGCGATTATGAAGGGTTGCTGCGCGTTCCCTACGGAGTTTCTCAGGGTTTTGAAGCGATGGATGAAGTCAATAGCAAGATAGAAATGCGAGGTAATGAAGTATTCAAGATGGCAGTCAATACACTTGGAGGTATTGTTGATGAAACCTTGCAAGCCAATCAACTGGATAAATCCGACATCGATTGGCTGGTACCGCATCAGGCTAATATTCGCATCATACATGCTACTGCGCGCAAGCTGAAAATGCCGCTGGAGCGTGTTGTGGTCACAGTGCAAGATCATGGCAATACTTCTGCAGCTTCGGTTCCACTAGCGCTCGATACAGCGGTGCGAGACGGACGTATCCATCAGGGCGATATGCTGCTGCTGGAAGCTTTCGGCGGTGGTTTTACCTGGGGTTCTGCCTTGCTCCGGTTGTAATCTCGCGAGCATTTCAATATTGCCGCAGTGCCAGAGTTGGTGGATTTCGCTCAAGATCGATCCAGACAAAGAACGATTCGGTTGAAGTCATGGCATACGAAATAGAACGGAAGTTTCTACTGAAAAACGACGATTGGCGGGCCGATGTCTATCAGACTGTGGCCATCAAACAAGCCTATTTATGCAATACTGAAAAAGCTTCGCTGCGCATTCGCATTGCCAATCAGCAGGCCTATATCAGCAGCAAAACCATGACCGAGTCCATTCGCCGCCACGAATTCGAGTACGAAATCCCGTTCCATGATGGCGAATTCATGCTGATGAATATGTGTCTGGGCAGCCCGATTATCAAGACACGTCATCTGGTTCGCGAAGGCCAGTATACCTGGGAAATCGATGAATTTTACGGCGACAATAGCGGCTTGCTGGTGGCCGAAATCGAGCTGGAGCATGAACAGCAAATCTTCCAACACCCTGCCTGGCTGGGCCGCGAAGTTTCCGATGATCGACGCTATATCAATGTTTCGCTGGTCCGGCACCCGTTCAAGGATTGGTTGCAAACCGAAGATTGACTGGCTACCAACGGACTACAGATTGTAGGCTGACTCTGCTACACTAGATTAACAGCCGTGATTGCCGGCTGAATCGAATGTTAGGGCCAAAAATGATAAACGTATTATTGACTGATGACCATGCGCTGGTCAGGACAGGGATCAAGAGGCTACTGGAAGACAGCAAAAAGGTAAAAGTGATTGGTGAAGCGGACTCGGGAGAGTCCTGCATCAAGAGTATTGATGAACTGCAGCCCGATATCACGATGATGGATTTGAACATGCCAGGCATGGGTGGGCTGGAAGCTTGTCGCCGAATTCTCAGCCTGCACCCCGATCATAAAATCATCATTCTGACCATTCACTCTGACCAATCATTCCCAAAGCGTTTACTCGAAATTGGTGCCCGTGGTTATCTCACTAAAGAATGCGATGTTCATACCATGGTCAATGCCATCACCCAGGTGTTCGAAGGCGGCAGTTTTATCGAGCCTCGCATCGCCCAGCAATTGGCTTTATCGATGTTACCTGGCGCCAAAAATCTGGTTGACCGTTTGTCCCGTCGCGAATTTCAAGTCATGCTGATGCTGGCCAATGGCCACACCAATGCGGAAGTCTCCCGAGCGCTATGTCTGAGCCCGAAAACGGTCAGCACTTATCGCTCCCGGATTCTCGACAAGTTGGAAGTAGGCAATGAGATTGAATTGGTCAAGGTAGCCGTTGAAATGGGCATGGTCGATTTCAGCCAGCAGGATATTACCTCGATTCTGGCCACTGATTAATCTGCACTCAAGATGCCTGCTGCAGACAGTTCTACCACCGATTTTGATGCGACCGCCTTTCTGCAAACCGTCAAGCCGGTCCCTGGCGTATATCGGATGATTAATACACATGGACAAGTGATCTATGTTGGCAAGGCCAAGGATTTGAAGAAACGCTTATCCAGCTATTTTCGCAATACCGGCCTGTCACCCAAAACACGTTCGCTGGTCAGCCACATCTGTGCCATCGAAGTTATTCATACGCGCACCGAAAGCGAAGCCTTGCTGCTGGAAAATGACCTGATCAAAAATCTCAATCCGCGCTATAACATCCTGTTTCGGGATGATAAAAGCTACCCCTATATCCAGTTGACCCGGCATGATTTTCCTCGATTGAAGATTTATCGGGGCGCGACCTCGAGCCGCAATGGACGCTTTTTTGGACCTTTTCCAAGCGCCGGTTCGATTCGTTACAGTCTGCATCATTTGCAGCGGATATTTAAACTGCGCGATTGTGAAGACACCATGTTTCGCAATCGCAGTCGTCCCTGCCTGCAGTACCAGATCAAACGCTGCACCGCACCTTGTGTCGGGCTGGTCAGCCAATCGGAATATGCGCAGCAGATTCATCAGGCTGAAATGTTTTTAAAGGGAAAGAATGAAACGCTGATCTCCGATCAGGTCAAGCTGATGGAGCAAGCTTCAAGACAGCTTGAATTCGAAAAAGCAGCGGAATATCGGGACACCATCGAGCAATTGCGCAAGGCCAACGAAAAACAGTTTGTGACCGGCTTCAGCAGTAATATCGACATCATCGCTGCTGCACTTGAACAGGACCGCTGTTGTATTCAAGTGTTCATGATTCGCTCCGGGACCTCGTTGGGTAACAAGCCTTTTTTTATTCGTCGCAAGCTCGACGATAGCATGGCTGAAATTCTCGAAACTTTTTTAATTCAGCATTACTCACGTCATCCCGTGCCCGGTGAAATCATTATCAATGAAGAAATCGAAAACAGGCTCCTGCTCGAAAAAACACTGGGCGACATTGCGCTGGCCAGCATTCAAATCAAAACCCATGTGCGCGATCGGCGCAAAAAAGCACTTGAAATGGCAGTGAAAAATGCACGCGAATCACTGCAACGCCACCTGCAGTCGGCCACTAACCAGAATGCCCGTTACCAGTCCCTGATTGAAGAGCTAAACCTCGAGAGCCCACCCGAGCGGATGGAGTGTTTCGACATTAGCCATACTCAAGGAGAGGCAACCAAGGCATCCTGTGTCGTATTTGGAAGTGAAGGTGCAATCAAATCGGACTATCGACTTTATAATATACGAGACATTTCACACGGAGATGATTATGCAGCCATGCGTCAGGTATTGACCCGGCGCTACGACAAGTTGCGTCAGCAGCCGCAAAATCTGCCGGATATTGTCTTTATCGACGGAGGAAAAGGGCAGTTGCACAGTGCGCTCGAAGTGTTGCAGGGGCTGGATATCTTCGCCCTCAAGCCCGAGTTACGGGTAATCGGAATTGCAAAGGGGGCAGAGCGCCGGGATGGCCATGAAACCCTGCTGGATGAAAACGACCAGGAACTCAATATAGCCCTCGATGCCCCCGCACGATTGCTGATCCAGCAAATCCGCGACGAGTCTCATCGCTTTGCTATAACTGGCCATCGAAAGGCCCGGGGTAAGGCCAGAAAGCGATCAAAGCTGGAAGATATCCCCGGCATCGGTGCAAAAAGGCGACAATTACTACTGCAGAAATTTGGCGGGTTACAGGGTGTGAAATCGGCGGGCATCGAAGAATTGAGCCAAATCAAGGGGATAAACCGCGAGACGGCACAACAGATCTATGATAGTTTCCACGGCTGATTCGAGAAGACCCATGAAGCTGACTTTACCCACCCTCATCACACTTTTTCGCATTCTGCTGATACCGGTTTTCATCGTAGTTTTCTATTGGCCGGCGCAGTGGGCCTATACGGCTGCGGCTGTCATCTTTGCGCTGGCCAGCATAACCGACTGGATTGATGGCTATCTGGCCCGGGTTTTAAATCAAGAGTCGGCCTTTGGTGCATTTCTGGATCCGGTGGCCGACAAGCTTATGGTGGCCGCAGCCATCATCCTGCTGGTGGCTGAGAACCCTTCAATCTGGATCGCAATACCTTCAGTGATTATCATCAGCCGGGAAATTACCGTATCGGCATTGCGCGAGTGGATGGCAGAGCTTGGCAGCCGCGCCACCATCAAGGTCAGCTTCGTTGGCAAGGCAAAAACCACAGCACAATTATTCTCGCTGGTTTTGATGTTATATCATCAACCATTCATGGGTTTATCGATGTTTGAAGTGGGTCTCTGGTTTTATTATCTGGCGGCATTTCTGACGCTATTTTCGATGGCGATTTACCTTAAGGCAGCATGGCCCGTGATCATCCATCATGGTTAAAAACAGGGCTGAAATAAATCTGGAAAATGCCCGGTTTAGCCTTGACAGTTTTTACCGAATCGCTATTATAGCGCCTCTTTCGCGGGAATAGCTCAGCTGGTAGAGCACAACCTTGCCAAGGTTGGGGTCGCGAGTTCGAATCTCGTTTCCCGCTCCAGATTCTAAGCCCCGATAGTCTTATCGGGGCTTTTTTACTGGCACAAAGACAAGCAAGACATGACCGTATTGGCTGGGTGGCAGAGTGGTTATGCAGCGGCCTGCAAAGCCGTGGACGGCGGTTCGATTCCGCCCTCAGCCTCCATACGATTAACGTCTTGCTGACCTTCATCACGATCTCAGAAATCCCAGGTAGCACCAGACCTGCAAAGCCCGGGTGGCGAAACTGGTAGACGCAAGGGACTTAAAATCCCTCGGTGGCAACACCGTGCCGGTTCGACTCCGGCCCCGGGCACCATTTATCTGTTTTTTATTTTCCTCGGTTATAAGTTTTTCATGCCGAAACAGTTTCCACCATCTCGTCCGGGCAATTAACCTGGACGCGCATCTCTTTTGGCAATACGAACTTGGGCCGCTGTCAGCCCTGATCGTACATGGCACAGCTGCCTTTGTATTTTTCAGGGATATTATCCGGGCAAGTTCCACATTGTTCATTGCCGGGTACTGCAAAATCTATTTTGCGCGGGTAGGGTAAATCGAGACCGTTCATGATTTCGATAAATTCCTGCTTGCTTTTACCACCGCCAAGTCTCGGGTTGCGAATCTTTTCCTGGGCCACGGATGTGATAAAACGCCCGTCATAATCATGCCCGGGGTATACCAGCGTTTCATCGGGCAACGAGAATATTTTATTGTGGATGCTGTTATACAGCGCTTCTGCGTCACCGGATTGGAAATCGGTGCGTCCGCAGGCTTCGATCAGTAATGCATCGCCGGTAAAAAGCAGTTTTTGTACCGGGGTGTCGATCAGATAAGCATGATGGTGATCGGTATGTCCTGGCGTATACAGCGGGTTTAGCTCGATCGCTCCGACCTGAAAGGCTTTGCCTTCCTGGATGCCGATGTCAATGCAGGATGATTGCACCATTGCGGGGTAGGCGATGTCGCAGCCCGTTTTGGTTTTGAGTAATCTGGCACCGGTCAGGTGGTCGGCATGAACATGCGTTTCCAGTGTGGCGGTCAGGGTCAGATTCAAGTCTTTCAAAACCTGTAGATCACGCTCGACCGTTTCACGGACGGGATCAATCAGTATGGCTTTGCCTGAATCACGATCGGCAATCAGATAAGTGTAGGTGGAAGAGTCTGCTTCAAATAACTGTTTAAAGATCATTGCAAATGGTATCCCTGAGTTTTCCGTTTTCAGAATCTAACACGCTGTCAACAAATGCGTCGAAACGCGAGTGCTAACAGGCAAGCTAGCCCTTGTCAGGAGGATATAGGACGGTGAATCCTGACTTTTTATATGTAGGGTCAGTGAGCCGGTTTTTCTATGGTCAGGCGAAAAGTCATGATTACTTTGTGCCTTGAGCGGAGTTTTGCAGCGGTAGATTTTGTTGCTGATAAGCCCGGTGGCGTCTGAACAGGCGCAGGATATTCAACAGGACGAATGCCAGACCGATCAGAAAAATACTGTGGAACAGGGCGGCAATGCCGATCACACACAGTGCCAGAAGCAGCAATTCATATTTCTGCAAACCGGTTTTCTTCAACAGAAAGTCGTGGCATAACCAGACCGAAATCAGGTAGCCGGCAATCGCAACGGAAAGCCCCAGCACGGCATCGCTTTGGCTCATCGAGGAATGTGCAGTCAAAACATCGACATTGACGCTGATCAAGGCGCCCACGGCAGTGGCAAATACGTAAATCAGATAGTGGCCATATCCCCACAAAAATGCTTTGTTTTTGCTTTCCAGCACCGATTCGACCTTGTCATCAAAGTAGAGCCACCACATCGAAAACAGAATCATGATCGTGCCGGCAACCAGCATGGCCAGATCCGCTGAAAAGTGAGCTATCACTTTTTCAAAGGCATGCACCGAAGCGAGTACGGATTCACCGAGTACGATAATCGTCAGCAGCCCCAGCCTCTCTTCAATATGATCAAAATGGTATTTGGTATTCTTCTTTTTGTCGGCTGCCTTTTCGGCGAAATAGGGCACCAGCAGCTCGAAAAAAATCAGCGCGATAAACAGGATCCAGCTATTGAAGTACAGTACCGACAGGGTCCAGCAGGTTTGCACCACGGAAACACCAATGGCATAGCGCAGGGCAGTGGGACGTGACGCCGCATCATCATAGGCCACCTTGAGCCACAACAGTACATAGGGAATGCGCATGATCACATAGCCGATCATCATGATCAGGAACTGACCATCCGAAAAGGCGGGTTTGACGCCGGTCGTGATGACCATGACGCCAATCATTTGCATGAAGGTGGCGAGTCGAAACTGGGCGTCATCGGTGTCATAGCCGGAGGCGAACCAGGTGTAGGTGTTCCAGGGCCACCAGATGCAAAAGAAGATCAGGAAGAACATACCGATGGCATGGGCCACGTCGTGTACCTGTGACAGCGCATGGTGAAATTCAGCGGCCAGACTGGCGATTGCGATGACCAGGATCAGGTCATAAAACAGCTCCAGCGGGGATGCTGACCGATGGGTTTCGCGGATATCTCGCGCCACCAGCGGGTTGATCAATACGGATTTGGTACTTTTTTCGGATTTCATTGGATGATACTCGGTATCTTCAGTTTTCAATTTGGCCGTATGGGTATTGGGTTGGGCCCGGTTCACATGCGCGCAGATCAGGTTTTGTCCAACTGAGACAAGATCTATATGAAGCCCTCGATTATTGTTTTGCCCTCATTGCAAACGGGTCCGGCGGGCCAAAGCCGTTGGTGATTGCCTCAGAGACGACTTTCGCGGCTAGCGGCTCAAAAGTATTCGATTTGCCTGCGTGCCCGAACCCCGACAGCGCTGCGATCCACCAAGTCCTTTTCCAATCGATAACCGCCGGGCTTTAAAAACCTGATCTGGCCTGAAGGGGCCTCAAATGGCTTTGATACCGGGAATGATTGCTGGTCAGGCTGCCATTTGCCGGGTAAAGCCGGATGACTTGATCAGGGTCAAGTAAATGCAACCCAATACCCGGCTGCCGGGGGCTTTTCGGATTATAATTGCAGACGGTAAAGTTGTTTTACCTCCAATGGTTAATTAGGCTCTTTCGCCACCCGGCATAAATACGGGTGGCTTTTTTTTGCCCTCTCAAAAACAAGAATTTCTTCAGTCGTTGAGTTTTTGTGATTCTTTCAAGCCGTGTTCTACCGCCAGTACAGCTGCTTCAACTCGTGAATGGACATTCAGTTTGCGCAGAATTGCCTTGACGTGCAGTTTGACTGTGCCATCGGAAATCCCGAGATTGCGAGCGATCAGCTTGTTACTCTGACCTTCAGCCAGTAGTCCGAGAATTTCGGTTTCGCGCGGGGTCAAATCTTCGAACGGGGTTTTTTCCTGTTCCGAGCTGGGCAGGTTGCCCTGAACCACTTTGGCCAGTACCGGCGCCAATGTCGGTGCGACTACCGTTTTGCCATCTTTGATATCACGCAGCGCTACGACCAGAGAATCCGGTTCCATATCTTTGAGCAGATAGCCCTTGGCTCCACTGCGCAAGGCTTCGACCAAATCACGCTCTTCGGTACTGGTGGTGAGCATGCTGATAGGCATTTTCAAGCCAATGTCATGCAAACGAGTCAGTACGCCCAGACCATTGATTTCGGGCATTCTCATATCCAGCAGGATGATGTCGGGCTGTAGTTCCTGTGCCAGTCGAATGCCTGTTTCGCCATCTCCAACCGAAGCAATGACGTCGATGTCACGGCGTTTCAATAAGCCTTCGAGCCCTTCACGAAACAGGGTGTGGTCATCGATAACAAGTACGCGTAATTTCATGTGGTCAAACGAGGTCGAAGCTGGTGTCGATTTTAACGGAAGGTTGAGTGGATTGAGCCCGTTTGATATCGAACTCCAGAATAATTCGCGTGCCTTCTCCCGGCTCGGATTCCATGGTGAAGTCGGCTTTCATTCGAGATGCACGCTCGGTCATGCTCTTGAGACCAATCTGTTCACCCGGTTTGCTATTTTCGGGCAGGGTTTTGAGTCCGATGCCATCATCCTCGATCAGGATTTGCAGACGCTTTTTCTGCTCACGATGACGAATCATGATACGGGCAACATTGGCTTCGCTGTGTTTACGGATATTGTTCAACGACTCCTGAATGATGCGAATGACTTCCAGATGGTATTTATCGGAAAGATTAAGTGGTTCATTGATGGTGTGTTGAAAAAAGATATGGATATCCGACTCGGTGCGGAAACGCTTGACGATGTCCTGTACAGCCGGGATCAATGCCTGTTTTCGGATCGGTGCCTGAAAGTGGGCGATCAGGCTGCGCAGTTCAGTGTTGGCTTCATCCACCGTGTTTTCGATGCGTTCCAACTGTTGCCAGATAGTGGGTTCATCGTCCTGATGCATGATTTCATCGAGTACGCGTACTTGCAGGCGGATGCTGGCCAGAGTTTGGGCCAGCGAGTCATGCAATTCATAGGACAATCGGTTGCGCTCTTGCATGATCGATAATTTGGTGGATTCCTCATCCAGCCGCGCCTTGGCAATCGCCATGCCGAGGTGACGCCCGATACTGGTGAACAGTTCCCGGTAATCGTCGGTATTCTTTTTCTCGAAGATTTCCTTGTTGACGAATAAATTGTAAACACCGAGCGTATTGCCCTGATATTGCAATGGAACCACGATCAGGCCGAGATCCTTGCCGAAAAAGGAGTGAGAAACCTTTTGGCTGCAGGGTAGTATGCTGTCCTGATAAACCAGTTCATCACAGTTTTCGATTTGCCCGCATACGCAACTTTCAGCGGGTAACAAATGTTCTTTGGCAATCAAGTCATCATCGAAACCGATGCTGGCGACCAGTTCCATCTGTCCTTCGGCATTCAGCAGGCGTACCGCACCGGCATTCGCCTGGATGACTTCAGTCAAGGTCTTGAGGAAGCGTTTGAGCAAGTCTTCGAGGCTGCTGGAAATATTGATGCTGGCCGCCACATCATAAAGAATCACCAGAGACTGGGTTTTTTGCTGGGTATGCTGGGTGTGCTGATGTAACTGTTCTTCGGTATCCCGCGCCAGGTGATACATCATGGTGCCCAGATCGTTGAGATCTTCCGACAATCGCGATAAATCGCCATGCCGGGGAACATCCATTTTAAAATCGAGGTGACCGCTGCGCATCTGTTGGGACCACTCTTCGATATTCATAACGGGGTTGAGCAAGTCATGCCAGATCAGATACAGACAAATCAATAGCAGGCTGAATGATAGTAGCAGCAGGGTTTCAAACACAACGGTTCCAGCCTGGCTGGCACTCGGCGGCAGCCAGAAGACACTGAGAAACAAAGCCCCGAGGCTGAAGGCCAACAACGCGAGAAAGCCGATTGCGCGACAACGGAAGATACACTTCACCGTATTTTTCAGCACGCTGAATTCGGGCTGAAAGCGGAAAGACAGCTGTTGCAGAGGTTGCTGTGAAGAAGAGCCGGGCATTAGTTCGAATCGTCGTCTGCCACGGCGGCCGGATTTTCGTTAGGATTGATGAAAATGAAATTCTTTTCGCCATTATCCAATTCGACATAATCCAGCGTCATCCCCTCTGCCAGATCCTTTGAAGCGGGCGCGATCACCAGCTTGATGCCAGCTGTTTCAAGATGGTGGTCTTGCTCTGAAATGGCGTCATCAAATCCCATAGCATAATGCAGCGAGCCATCCTCGATTCTCTTGATGGCGATCCGCAGGGTCGCATCGGTGATTCCGGATTGTTCGGCAGAAAGCTGAATTTGTTCCGCGGCGCTTGGGGTCACTGTGATCATAGATTACTCTGAGTCTTGCTGTTTGCAATGTTGTACAAAAGAAACGAAATCATCAACCCAACTGCATTGGTCGGTGCATCGCAGGTGAGTATAGTTCGCAACCAGATTATACAAAATTATACCATCATTCATTCCATCAATTCCCGTGCCTCTTTTCATGGCATAACCATATTTCATATTAGAGGCTTCGACTTGCAGAGCCGAGTAATGAAATTCATGCGCGTGAATGACGGGTAAATCTTCGTCGTACCAGGGGTGTTGCGGGGTCGTTTGCAGTTTGACATAACCACGTCCCTGCGGTTTGGCATGCATTTTTACGCGAGCGGGAATGATATCGCACATCGGGAAATGCTGCCCATCGTGCAGCAAGTCCTGACACAGATACATCAGCCCGCCGCATTCTGCATACGCGGGTAATCCGTTAGTAATTGCGCGACGGATATCTTCACGGCAGCGTTTATTGGCCGCTAACTGGGTGGCCTGGGTTTCAGGAAAGCCTCCGCCGATAAACAGTCCGTCAATGTTTTCCGGTAAGGCATCGTCGTGCAGACAACTGAAGGGAATGATTTCTGCGCCACTTTGCTCGAAGCGTTCGAGGTCGCCGGGGTAATAGAAACCAAAAGCTTCATCCATGGCGACTGCTATGCGCAATTTCGATGGATTCGGCTGTTCAGGAGTAGTTCCCACTGTTGGCACCACGGCTGTCTGTTGATGCTGTACCGGGGCCGTGGAAGTGGATTCGAGCAATCGGTCAATATCGATGTATTGAGATGCCTGCTGTGCCAGTAAATCGATAATATGCCCGGATTGTTCGCGAATTTCATTACTGGGAATCAGGCCAAGATGTCGTTCAGTCACTTGAATATCATGATTGCGTGGTACGGCGCCGAGAATGGTGAAATCACTATAGGCTTCGATGACATCCTGCAATTTTTTCTGATGGCGTGCTCCGGCCAGTTTGTTGAGAATGACGCCCGCATATTGCACATCCGGGTCAAATGTCTGATAGCCATTGAGCAACGGGGCGATACCCCGGCTGGTGCCGGAGCAATCGACCACTAGCACCACCGGGAGCCCTAGTAGTTTGGCCATCGCGGCGTTACTGTCCGAGCCATCCAGTGAAAGTCCGTCAAATAGCCCCATATTACCTTCAACCAGCACCACATCCTTGCCAGCTTGATGTTGTTGGAACTGTTGCAAGATGTATTCCTTGCCAGAGGTATAAAAATCGAGATTGCGACAGGCTTGTCCGCTCACCTGCGTAAGCCAGATCGGGTCGATATAGTCAGGCCCTTTTTTGAAAGCCTGTACGCTCAATGAGCGCTTGCGGATGGCCGCACAGATGCCGATAGACAGCGTGGTTTTACCGGAAGACTTGTGTGCTGCCGAGATATAGAAAGCGGACATGGGTAACAGGACATTGAAATTCGTCGGCCATTATAGCCCGAATCCGATGGAAGAAGGAGTTGGCGGATACAGCAAGCGGTAGAAACCGCCAAAACTGTTGCCCCCGGAAAGGGTGGGCAACAGTTTGGTTTTAAAGGTTCAGGACTTGTGCGGGTTGGTAACCTTGTCGGAAAGGGATTCCGGCAACAGGCTGAACAACTTCATGCCAAAGGTGACGATCAGCAGTGCGACTGCGACGCCGCCAAGACCCAGCATCAATTCCCATTTGCTGGGGGAATAGCTGGCGATGACGCCATCAGAAAAGCTGGAAGAGGCTTCATAACCGGGAACCAGTGTCATCGGGTAGGTTTGACCGCCGATCAGAATGACATACAACGCAGCCATACCGCCGAGAATGACCAGAATCGAGGCGACCACCACAGCCAGTCGGCTCTTCGCGGGACGCGGGCAATACACCAATGCCAGAGGTAACAGCGAGCCAAACACAATCTGGCCATACCAAAACATATTGGTGATCAGGCCGCCATCTCGCAGGATGTACGCTTCAAAGCCGTGATGTTCAGTGATGTAGAGATTGGTCAAATGGTAAACAGCGGCAAAATAGAGTGTCGCTGCAACAAATACACCCAGCAGATTCTGCAAACGATTAATCACCGCATCACCCAGTTCACGTCCGGTCCATTTGTAGGTTGCCATTAACACCAGCAGGTAGATGGCCAATCCGTAGGAAAAAGACATGATGACAAACATTGGCGCGAGAATCGCTTCATCGTAACCCTGTCTTGCAACCAGAAAACCGAAGATGGAACCGGTACCGGTAGTCAGGATCAATCGCCAGATAAAAGCAGCGGTACCGGCGATGCGCTTGTATTTTTCCACCTGCCAATCGAGCATGGTCCATAGATAAACACCGACAATGGCGAAGAAACCGCTGTACAGGATGATATTCCAGGCGAAGATTGATTTGAAATTGTAATAAGTGATAGCAACGATCAGGCGATCCGGGCGACCGAGGTCGAGCAACAATACAATCAAGCCGCCGGCGAGCAGGGCAATGGCGAGTACGGCCGATAGTTTGGCCAATGGTTTGTAAAAGCTTTTATTAAAGGCTGAAGCAATCGAAGCCACATTCAGCGCACCGGATGCCGCTACAATCAGAAAAATGGCAAAAACATGCGGCAGGCCCCAGATTACCTGATTGGTCATGCCGGTGATCCAGTGCCCTTCATGTTCCATCGTAACAAAGGCGTAAAAACCCAAAAGCAGGAAAAAACCGTATATGGCCAACAGGCCAAGAAATCGCGGTGAATTTCCTTCGATCGTTGTATACCGTAAATTCTTCATATCACTATAAACCCTGATAACGAACGCCTGTATTCAGGCTCAATTCAGCACGCAATTGACGGCCACCTTCTGAGGACAGGCGCCGGGAAATCTCGCTGTTGCTATCGTTCAGATCACCAAACAGTATGGCACCAGACGTACAAGCCTCGGCGCAGGCAGTGGTACCGTCTCCGCGGTCAATCATATCCACGCATAAGGTACAGGATTCAACCGTGCCTTTTCCTCTTGGAGCATCTGGAACCTGGTCGGTGTGCGCCTCATGTACGAAACTGCGTGCCTTGTACGGGCAAGCCATCATGCAGTAGCGGCAACCGATGCAGATATGCTTGTCGACCAGCACGATGCCGTCTTTTCGTTTGAAGGAAGCACCGGTCGGGCAGACATCCACACAAGGGGGGAATTCACAATGCTGGCACATCATTGGCATATCGATCTGGTGACCGGTTTGCTTGTTTTTCAAGGTTACATGACGAATCCACTGCGCATCGGTCAATTCACCATGCACTGGATTCAGGCCATGCTTCTTATTACAGGCTGTTACACAATCAGTACAGCCTTCGGCACACTTGCTGGTATCGATCAATAATCCCCAGCGATTTTTGTTACTGACGGCCTGGTCATCCGGCTTGGCCTGAACTGAATTGAGGATCAGACCGGGCGCTAGCGCTAGTCCGGCGGCAGCGGCAATACTGCCGCCAACAAAATGACGGCGATACTGGTCGATTCGGTTCACTGAAGAGTTCTGCCCGGTTGCAGAATCGACATCATTTCTGCTCATCTTGTTGCCCCTGGCTGTTTAGCACGACATGAGGTTTGCGCGATGCAGCCGGTGCCAAACGCTCTGACATCGCATGATCGGCGGGTAATTTCTGCAGGCTGAAAGCATCTTCTGGCCGGTCAGTGTGACATTCGAAACAATCCAGCTTTACGCTGGCAGCTTGATGACAGCTGGCGCAAAAGTGTTTGCTGTCTTCATCAAAAACACGAGCAATCTTTCCGTTTTCATCCGGAGTAGCATGGCAGTTGATACATTCTTTCAGGCTGTGTTGCTTGGTCCGAATACCTTTATGCATGGTTTGATCGCGCTGATGAAGTAAAAATTTCATATGATTGGCACGGATCACATCGGTCGGCTCGACGCACTTTTCACCTTTTGGAGTTGGTACGATATTGCCGTTTTCATCACGGTCAGGCCCACTGTAATTGCCGGCAGCGTAACTGCCGATTGACCACAACAACAAAGTTGCGGTCAACAGAAGTCTGGGTAATCGACGAATATTCACAAAAATACCACCGTTATTGTTAAGGATCAGTGATTACCCATGGCCATATCGATATAGCCGGTAGGACAAACGTCAGAACAAATGTGGCAACCGATACACTTGGAATAGTCGGTATCAACATAGCGACCGAGAGTCTGCTTGTCTTTCTTGACGCGGAATACCGCATCCTGAGGACAATAAATGACGCAGTTATCACATTCGAAGCACATGCCGCAACTCATGCAACGTCCGGCTTCGGCGATCGCTTCTTCTTCCGGTAATGGTACCAGACGATCTTCGAAATGACCGAGTACATCATCTGCCGAAGGAACGACCTGCTCGCGAACATGGCGAGGTGTGTATTCGAAATGTCCGAGGAACATTTGATCGGTAGAAATGATTTCCTGCTCCGAACGATCTTCGAAGTTATGTACGGCAAAATCTGCAGAGCTGGTACCACGATCATCATTGGTATGCTCATAGTGCTTGGGATCCAGACCGGCTTCATGCAGTTTGTTCAACAGATCAAAGTGGTGAACATCAACTTTCGGGCGTTTCTTCAGTTCATCATCGCCGAGATAGGCATTGACGGTTTCGGCACAGACAGAAGCCTGACCAATCGCGGTGGTCAGCAGGTGAGGGCGAATGATATCGCCAGCAACGAAGTGACCTTCTTTGCCCGGCACCCGATAGAAACTGTCGGAATCGATCAGGCCACGACCGTTGTCGAATTCTTCCAGACCGGTCAAATCACCGGACTGACCGATTGCGGATACGATCAGATCACATTCGATTTCATATTCGGTGCCTTCGACAGGCGTCGGGCGACCATCGACCATTTCACACTTGGCCAGTTTCAATGCTGTCGCACGGCCCTGGTCATTGACGATGACTTCAACAGGCATAACACCGTCATGAATCGAAACACCTTCACGCAGTGCATCTTCAACTTCATGCTCGGAAGCGGTCATTTCAGCGCGAGGGAACAGGGAAGTCAGTGTAACTTCCGCACCACCACGAGCCGCAGTATAGGCGGAATCATGTGCTACATAGCCACCGATGACATGCTCGGGCAGCTCGTTTTCCGGCAGGGAATCGATCTTGCCGAGGCGGCGGGCAACAGATACCACGTCGATAGAAGTATCACCACCACCTACACAGACTACGCGATCAGCGGTGACTTTCATGGTGCCTTTGTTGAAGGCTTCAAGGAAAGCGACACCTGATACACAGTTCGGCGCATCCGCATTCGGAACCGGCAGGCCACGGCCGGATTTACAACCAATTGCCCAGATTATGGCATCGTATTCGGATTCGATATCTTCTACCTTGACGTCAGTGCCGACGCGGGTAGAAAGCTTTACTTCAATACCACCCATATCGAGGATACGCTGCAGTTCGTGGTTCAGGAATTCACGCGGGGTACGATAGCCCGGGATGCCGTACTTGAACATGCCGCCGAGTTCATCATGGTCATCGAATACAACTGATTCATGACCCATGCGGCGTAACTGGTAAGCGGCTGCCATACCGGCAGGACCACCGCCCACGATAGCTACTTTCTTGCCGGACAAAGGGGCTGAGTTATCGAAGGTGAAACCTTCTTTATGAGCGGTATCGCCAATGTATTGTTCTACCGCATTGATGCCGACGAAGTCTTCGACATTGTTACGATTACATCCATCCTGACAAGGCGCCGGACATACACGACCCATCATGGAAGGGAACGGGTTGGCGTCAGTGGAACGACGGAAAGCGTATTCCTGCATAGAGATACCTTCGGGCGGTTTCTCGATGCCACGAACAATATCCAGATAGCCACGGATATCTTCACCGGAAGGGCAACTACCCTGACAAGGAGGAGTCCGGTGGACATAAGTCGGACACTTGTATGACTTGTCCTGTTCCAGGATTTTGTCACCCATATTCCGATAGCTGCTGACGCCGTCCTCGAACTTGCGAAAAGTCAGTTTGGTGTTCATGTCATTTGCGTTTGTTGCCATTTTTAGCTCCTGTGACTAACAGTTTTCACTGGATTGAAAATTTAAATTCTTAACAATTAAAATTATAGATTTATTCGGATTCTTTAGCGGTTTCCGCTTCGTTTTCATCCTCGCTGTTCTGACCAGTCAGAATCAAGGCATTGGAAACGAGTTGGTGCACACTGACGATCATGTCCATGCCCATATTGTAATAAGGTAATACCTTGGAAAACTGGGACTTACAGATTGCGCAGATGGCAGCCATGTGGGTAACACCATCTTCCAGTACTACGTTGGTCAGTGCCGTCATTCTTGGCATAGCACCCTTGACGCGAACCGCCATCAAGTCATCGGTCAGCAAACCGCCGCCGCCACCGCAGCAGTAAGTACCTTCTCCGATGGTGTCGGCTGCCATATCGACGTAGTTATTACAAACCTTTTTGATGATGTCACGAGGAATCGTGAACTGACCTCCGGGTTTGTCACCCATGCGAGAGGCACGCGCAACATTACAGGAATCATGAAAGGTCAGCGTCATCCAGTCATTCTCGGATGGGTCGAATTTGAGCTTATCCTTTTGGATCAAGTCATGCGTGAATTCGCAGATATGCTGCGGAATCGGGTAATTCTGGTCGAGAAAGTCAAACGGGCCGGCAAGCGTGTTGAGAAAGCTGTAAGCCACGCGCCAGGCATGTCCACATTCACCGAAAACGATACGCTTGACACCGAGATCGATGGCGGCTTCACGAATGCGCAGTGAAATCTTGCGCATATTCTCATAGCTGCCAATAAACATGCCGAAGTTGGCTGCTTCAGAAGCCTTGGAACTCAGGGTCCAGGTTACACCGGCTTCATGGAAAACCTTGGCGTAACCCATCAGGCCGTCGACGTGAGGTTCAGCGAAAAAGTCAGCAGAAGGGGTAACTAGCAGGATTTCGCAGCCTTCGCGATCCAGCGGTAACTCGACCTTGACGCCGGTTTCATCTTCAATATCTTCTTCCAAACCTTCCAGAGTGTCGGCCAGAGCCGGTTCGGGCAGGCCGAGATTGTTGCCGATTTTGAAGACCTTGCCGATGATTTCATTGTTGTATTTCTGACCATGCCCGATCTTGTCCATGATATCGCGAGCCGCCATGGTGATTTCGGCGGTATCGATGCCATAGGGGCAATACACCGAACAGCGGCGACATTCCGAGCACTGGTGATAATAGTTATACCAGTCATCCAGTACTTCGCGAGTCATCGACTTTGCGCCAATCAGCCATTCCAGACCAAGTTTACTGAGAAATTTTCCTGCCGGAGTGTGATATTTGCGATACACCGAACGCAGTAAATCCTGGCGTCCGACCGGCATGTTTTTGGGGTCAGCCGAACCGAGGTAGTAGTGACATTTGTCGGTACAGGCACCACATTTTACGCAGGAATCGAGAAACACTCGCAAACCGCGATATTTCTGCAGCGTATTGCCCATCTCTTCGACGGCTTTTTCTTCCCAGTTATCGACCAGTTCATGCGGAAATCCGAGGGCTTCCTGGTGATCTGGTTTGGCAATAAAGGGGCCGGAAGATTCCATACTGCCGGGTACAGGCTTAGGCACATGGATGTGTTTGAATAATTCTGGTGTTTCGAAATCAGCCACGTCTGTCTCCTAGCCCTTTGAATTGTTTTCGAGTTCAGCTGCCCACTTGGCTATATGCCGTTTTTCACGCGGGTTATCGACTTGATTACGAGTCGGGCTAAAGAATACCCCGGGTGCATGCAGCAACTTGCTGAAAGGAAAAACGATTAACAGCAAAGCGACCAACGATAAATGCACGATCAGCGGCACGCTGACCGGAAAGTCGCCGATGGAAAATCCCATCCAGGCATTGAAAAACTCTTTCACGGCAATGATGTCGACATGCGAAACATAATTCATGATCAACCCGCTAAAACCGATAAAGAACAGCATGATCAGCATCAGATAATCGGAAGGAGCCGAAATATAGCGGACACGGGCAACCACGATGCGACGCACGAACAGACCCACCAGTCCGATCACCATAGTGAAGGCGGCATATTTACCAAACGGTTGAATGATGTTGACCCAGAACCAGGGTTGATCCTGAAAATAGCGAAGGTGGCGCGCCAGCACCAGAAACAGGGACATGTGGAACATCCAGCCGAAAATCCAGATCCATTTGTTGGACTTGAACAGGCTTTCAAAAACGATGACTTCTTTTGCCATACGGTAGACTACGCCAGCTTGTGTAGTCGGAGCCGGCGTAGTTGGAATCTTTAACGGGGCGGGCGTTACCCAGTACTGCCTGATTTTAAAAGCCAGTCCCAGCACGATAACGGCTGTGGCAAACCAGAATAATAATGCAAAAAAAGTACTCATTGAACGCTGTCTCTCAGAGGATTCGTAGTGCAAGGAAGTTATGAAAAGGCTTTAAACAAGCACTTTCAAAACTTACCAACAGATCAAGGCTGGCAAAGAGTTGCCAGACCGGGGTCTGGCAACCTTTGACCGATGGATGCTAAACGCAACCAGTAGGCTTGGGCAGACCCGCATACTTACAGGCTTGCTTGGCAGGGCCATACGGGAACAGTTCGTACAGGTACTTGCTGTTACCTTTGTCCTTGCCGAGCTTCTTGCCGATCGCTTTGGTCAGAACACGAACCGCCGGAGCGATCTGATATTCTTCATAATACTCACGCAGGAAGTTGATCACTTCCCAGTGTGCGTCGGTCAGTTCTGCATCGTCAGCAGCAGCCAGAGCGGCAGCTACGTCAGGGTTCCAGTCATTCAGGTTAGCCAGGTAACCTTCTTCGTCTACTTCGTAGCTTGTGCCGTTTACATCTAGAGCCATAATAGTTCTCCTAAAATGCTTATAAATAAGCTTTACAAATTAATTCTTGCGATATTAATTCAATCACTACAACCAGCTCTGAACATTGTCATGGTCAGCAGAAAGTTGTACAAAACCGGCATAATCCACCACGGAAAAGCCGTCCATCACTCGATCTGCAGGCAGACCACGAGCGCGTAAATCTTCACCCAGTACCGCAAATTTAACGCCTTTGGCCATGGCATCGGAGATACCGGCGGAAGCCGTGGTGTTTTGCATGGCACCGGCAACACCGTCTTCAATCATCAAAACCGTAGCATCGGCTTTGGTGACAGAAAGGCAAGTGTCCAGTGAATTTCGGTCGAAAGGTGACTTGTTAACCGTATGTAATGTTGACATGGTAAGTACCTCTAGAAATTTAACAGTACGTCAGCATCGCTGATCAAATCAGCTAACTGTTCACGGTTGACCAGTTTCATCGAGCTCTTTTCAGCCCAATCGTCATCCTCGTCTTCATAAGTCAGTTCTTGCAGATCATCCATGGTCAGGCCACGGTCTTTCAGAGACTGCTCGTCAACATAGATCTGGTTAACGTCATAATCACCCAGCGCAGAATAAGTCTTGGAAAAGTTTTTCATTCCAATACCATCAGTATCCTGGCCTTTGGTGAGCTGATAAACACCGTCATCAACAAATACCAGCTGGACTTCCTGTTCGAAGGCGGCGCCAATCAGCACAACTTCGAGAGACTCCAGCGCATAAACCGTGCCGTAAGGCGCTTTTCTGTTGATATATACGAATTTTTTAGTATCTGACATGCCTATCTCCTAATCACCAAAAACCAGTAAACGATCTGCCTGAATACCGGCTTCAATCAACTGGCCAAGACCAGAGATGCGGAATTTAGGGGCGATGTTGGCAGCACCTTTGCCGTGACGCTTGGACTCATCTTCATCCATGATGCCGCGGCGTTGAGCCGCAGCAACACAGACGACGAGATCCAGATCATGCTCTTCAGCCAATTCCGACCACATTTGCTGAACATTGCGGTCATCGATCGGCGGTACACCATACATAGTTCCGTTGTTCACACCATCGTGATAAAAGAACACGCGAAAAATCTCGTGCCCATTCGCCAGCGCGGCTTTGGTGAACTGATATGCGGTATCAGCAGCCTGATGGGTGAACGGCCCTTCGTTAATTTGAATAGCAAATTTCATCTGAACCTCATTGGTTTAGAAACGAATGTGAGCCGATGCATTCAGGCTGTTACGAGCACCACGCCAGTTATCGATGTGGAACTTGGTGAACGGCAGTTCAGTCAGTTCGAAGAAACGCGGCCAGCCGATACGCTCGATCCAGTCATTGATACGTTCCCAATCCTTCGCGTCTTCTTTATAAGTCTTGAGAATTTTCTTGACGATCGCAGTCGCTTCAGGCCAACGCGGCGGGTTGTTCGGGATGCCGGCCGCAACCAGTTTCTGGAAAGTCGGCTTGGAACGGGCGTTGGAGTGGTTACCACCCACCCAGATCGCGAGCTTTGAATGCTCTGCATCGTTGATTTGCATCGGCGGGCAAGGCGGGAAGCATGCGCCACAGCAGATACATTTCTTTTCGTCAACTTCAAGAGAAGGCTTGCCTTCAACCATCGCAGGACGAATCGCAGCTACCGGGCAACGTGCCACAACCGAAGGGCGCTCACAAACGTTGGCGACCAGGTCGTGGTTGATTTTCGGTGGCTTGGTGTGCTGAACATTGATCGCGATATCGCCTTGTCCACCACAGTTGATTTGACAACAGGAAGTGGTCAGGTGAACGCGGTTTGGCATGTTCCAGTTTTTGAATTCGCCAATCAACTCATCCATCATGGACTTGACCACGCCAGAGGCGTCCGTACCGGGGATGTCGCAGTGCAACCAACCCTGAGTGTGAGAAATCATCGCAACCGAGTTACGAGTACCACCGACGACAAAGCCTTCGGATTCGAGCTTTTCGATCAACGGTTGAACCTTGGCTTCATCTGTCACCATGTATTCGATGTTGGAACGAATGGTGAAATGAACGTGGCCATCGGCAAACTCATCACCGATATCACACAGCAGGCGCAGTGTGTAAACGTCGAGGATACGCTGGGTACCGGCGCGAACGGTGTACAAGGCTTCGCCGTCTTTGGTAACGTGCTTCAAAACACCTGGCTGTGGATCTTCGTGATAATCCCAGTTGCCGTAGTGCTTGCGCATCATCGGATGCATGTACTGGAAGCCGTCTGGGCAACCAGATTCAATAGGTGGACGTGGAGCGTCTGACATATCTTTACCTATAACTAAAATTTAAAGAAATACTGAACTTGAAGAGAACTGCCACGCCTTAGGCGTTGGCAGCTTCTGCTTTACGCTCAAACCATTTTTCGGCTTCTTCGTCCCAGGTGTCCATGCGGACATAGGAGCTTTGACGCGGGTTGTTAACCATGTTCGGTTCAACCGGTACGTCGATGCCCTCGAGGAAGTTGGCCAGACCGATACGCTCGACCATTTCGCCGCAACGCTCGTGCTCAAGACCGTTCTCAGCCCAGAAATCGATGATTTCTTCAGCCAGTTCAACGACTTCTTCGTAATCGTCTTCAGTTTCCAGCTTCTTGAAAGGAACGATAACGGTACCCATCAGGTCACCGATCTTCAGCGTACGCTTACCGCCGACACAAATGGTTGCACCTTTGTCGTCTCCAGGAGACAGCGCTTTCGGCAGTACATTCAGGCAGTGCATGCAACGTACACAGTTACGGTTGTTGACGGCCAGGGTGTCATCATCGTTGATGGCCAGCGCCTGAGTCGGGCAACGGCTAACGACGTTTTCGAGGATGTATTCCTTGCCCTTGGTTTGCAGGTAGCCCTTGAATGCTTCCTGGTTTACTTTCATGTCATCGCGCCATGTACCGATCACGGCGAAGTCAGAACGCTCGATCGCATTCTGGCAATCGTTGCCACAACCGGAAACCTTGAACTTGAATTTGTAAGGCAGGGCAGGACGGTGAACATCATCAGTGAAGTTGTTTTGCAGAGTACGGTGTACTTTCTGCTCGTCGAGGCAGGATTGCTCACAACGTGAAGCACCTACGCAAGACATGCCGGTACGTACACATGGGCCAGCTCCACCGAGATCCCAACCGTATTCATTGATGTCATCAAAGAAGTGCTGGGTGTTTTCAGTGTCAACACCGATGAACATGATATTACCGGTCTGGCCGTGGAAAGTGATCAGGCCTGAACCGTATTTTTCCCAGCTGTTCGCCAACTTGCGAAGCATGTCAGTGGTGTAGTGGTTACCCGCAGGTGGCTGAACGCGAACAGTATGAAACTCTTTGGATTCAGGGAATGCATCACCTACTTCAGAGAAACGCGGAATGATGCCTGAACCATAACCGAATACAGAAACGGTTCCGCCTTTCCAGTAACCTTTGCGAGTTTCGTAAGAATGTTCCAGCTGTCCAAGCAGGCTGCCGGCTGTTTCATTGATGCGCTTGTCAGGGTGATCATCACGTAAACGTTTGAAACCTGAAATAAAGCTGGGCCAAGGGCCGTTTTCCAGCTCATCAAGCATCGGAGTATCATACTTTGCCATGTGTGTAGTCTCCTATTAAGACTCTAGTTAACTTATAAGTTATGCGTTAATCGGTCTTGTAACAGAGTATTACAAGAATGGGAGCAGTGTAGACCCAGTTGCCTGCTTTGCAAACTTGCCTGATGGGAGGGCAGGGGGTTATATCGTTACCCCCATAGGGATATACAAAATTGTTATGCGCTTCTATAACGTTATTTAGCACATACTAATATTCTTTCTTGCGACTAAGGGCTACTAATGGGTTATCTCGACCTGCAAGATCAAAAAGCCTTTCGGCACTGGGTCGATGAGAAAAAGGCTGCTTATGAGCGCCGTGCAAGCGACGCCTTTCAAAGCCTGATTGAAATTGATAATGATGGTCACATCCCCGGGCCTCAAATGTCTGAAATGCGTCGACAGGTGCAAGATTACGGTTTCGCCTTGTATCGTATGTCCGGTTCTATTGTTGATCATCTGTCAGCGATGCGCTCGATCGGAGCGCAAGTCGGTTTGCAGGCGCTGGATAAAACTCTATGCGCACCGGAAGATCGGGTTACCCGATTAAAGGTGACAGAGTCCGGCCGTTCCAACATATATATACCCTACACCAGCAAAGCGATCGGCTGGCATACCGATGGCTACTACAACCCGATGCACCAGCGGGTGCTGGCTTTTGTATTGCATTGTGAGTCACCCTCGGCTTCGGGCGGTGAAAATGAATTGCTCGACCCCGAAATGGTGTATATCCATTTACGCCAAAACAATCCGGAATTTATCGAGGCCTTCTCGCGACCCGGGGTGATGTGCATACCAGAGAATATTGAAAACGGCGTGCTGGTTCGTCCGCAAACCTGCAGTGCCGTTTTCATGAATGAAGCCGGCGACGGTCAAGCCCCTCAACTTGCCATGCGATTTAGTAATCGCAAGCGTAATATTATCTGGGCGCAAGACAACCTGACGCGGGAAGCGCTGGCCTGTCTGACCGAATTTTTGCAGTCTGACTCTCCATATCGCATATGTCACCGCTTGAAATCCGGTGAAGGATTAATATGTAACAATATATTGCATACCCGGACAGCGTTTCACGATGGCCCCGAACAGCGGCGCGTTTATTATCGTGCGCGTTATTACAACCGAATAACCTGATAGTGAGAATTTTATGCTCTGGCTGAGTGAAGTATTACTGCAAAATCCCGATGTCGAATCCTTCGAGGATTTACAGGACGTCATCAAACAACGTGCGGCTGCAGGCGAACGATTTTTCCGTATGGATATCAAGCCGCCTTTTTCCGACACGCCGCACGACTGGGAAGATCGGCTCGAAGCCGTGTTCACAGCGGTTCGATAACCCCATGTTCTGGCAAGAAGACAAAGATGAAGGCACGGCCTATCAAGTGCCGGATGATGTTCAAGATCTCTTATTCAAGATCGACTGTAAAACCCTGCCGCTCGATCACGGTTATACGTTGTCCGAACAAATTCTAGAGCATTTACCGTGGATGAAAGATGAGCCGCAAGCTGCGATTCATCAGATTCATGTGGCCGAATCCGCCAATGGCTGGATGCGTCCGGAAGATCCCGAAACCGAAGTATTATGCGTATCGCACCGCACCAAAATGACGATTCGTCTGCCGCAACATCGTTTTGCCGATGCCAAATCCCTGATCGGCATGAAGCTCGATATCGGAGGCTACCCACTCACCGTCGGACCATTTCGTACCCGCAAACTCAGCAAGTTGACCACTATCTTTGCGCGTTATCTCGATACCGGTGGCACGACCGATGAACAGCAGTTTCTGGAAAATGTGCATAAACAATTACTGGAGCAGGGAATTCAGGTCAAAAAGATGATGAGTGGCAAACTCTTGAAACACCAGACCGAAAACGGCGAGATTCTGACGCGTAAACTGATGATCAGTGATCTCGAAGTCGAACAGTCGGTACATTTGCAGCAGGCAGGTCTGGGCGACAAGCAATTGCTGGGAATGGGAATTTTTATGCCTCATAAGGGCATTGATGCGGTTAATAAAAAGCAGGAAAACTAAAAACAGGTTGGCAAGATTTGTATATAACCAATGGAATAGGGACATTTCAGGGTAATTGTGGAAAAGTAGCCACCGAATTTTTTCAATAGACCAATCAACGAAATCGAGGCAGACATTATGGCACTTGAATCAGTAGAAAGAACAGACAAAGGTTACCTGGTCAACGCGAATGACTGGAATGAAGAGATAGCGGCCGAATTATTTGCCGAAGAAGGCATCGAGCCGACCGACCTGCACTGGGATATCGTCCGCTATGTGCGCGAAGAAACCCTCAATGGCGACGAGCCGAACGAGCGCGGCATCATGAAAGCCATGGGCAAAAAATGGGGCCGCAAGGTCAAGTCCAAGGAAATGTACGAACTGTTTCCGCTGATGCCTTCCAAGCAGGGTCTGAAGATTGGTGGTTGTCCGCAAAGCACCCGTAAAGGAGGATATTGATATTGCTGATGGAGTGTCACTGCGCGGACTCTCTACCACCTAAGGAATAGTGACGGGCCGGGCGGAATCGCTTATATTTCTGCCCAGTTTATTTTTACACATGATTTGATGCACTTTGTGCAGAGGAAGATTTGATGAGCGATAAAGCAGCAAGAATCCAAGAACTGATCGACATGCAGAAGAAATTCATCGAGCACGAGCATGAAGCTGGCTTCAGCCCCAAAGAATACTTCACCCCTTCTTCGGGCGATGTTCTGGATGGTTACCGTCAGGAATACATGGAAAAAGCCATGGAACTGGTCGACATGGCGCATGCTGAAAAAGGTTCACAGCCGTAGTAGTCAGCGGAATCTCAATAAAAAACCGTCCATCAGGGCGGTTTTTTTTTGCCTGCATGAAAGTGAAATAAACTAACGAACGGAAAAAATTATCCGTAAAAGGGCGTATTTACCGACGGCCCTGATCGGGCCGGCCTGTCCGGTGTGCAATACGCAAGGGGGACTGAAGCTTGAACAGATGTGGTTTATTAGCCCCACTCAGTCGGCGGTCATCAACATTCGGCTGAGGTCAGTTGTTGATACTTGTATGTTCATTCAGAAAATCAAGCAATTGCGAATAAAACTGTTCGCGATGTTCCTGCTTGAAAAAGCCATGTCCTTCCTGTTCGAAAATCAGTGACTTAAACGGCTTGTCTGCTTTATTGAATGCAGATTCCATCGCTTCATATTGCTCGATCGGGGTGCGGTCATCTTCGCCGCCATGAGCCAGAAACACAGCCGCCTTGATTGTATCGGCATGGTTGGCCGGTGAACGATCGGCGCGTACTTTTTCATCCTTGCCCAGTGCCGTCTCCAGGTAATTGATACCGGCTGAGTGCCAGCTGATATCCCCTTCTTCAAACATCAGGTTGAGGTCATAAACACCGGCATAGCCGACAGCACAGCGGTACAGATCCGGTTCATTGACAACGCCCATTAGAGAGGCGTAGCCGCCGTATGAGCCACCGAATATACAAATCCGGTCGCTGGACGTAATTCCCTGCTCGATCGCCCAGTGCGTAGCATCGGTTAGATCCTGTTGCATTTTTCCACCCCATTCGCCCAACCCCAGTTTCTGAAAACGCTTACCATAGCCGCCCGAGCCTCGGAAGTTGACTTGCAACACGGCATACCCAGACATGGCCAGTAATTGCACAATGGAATCATATTCCCGGTAATCGCGTATTCCGAAAGGTCCACCATGCGGGTGGACCACCAGCGGATAGGGGCCTTTTCCCTTTGGCAAGGTTAGATATCCTGACAATTCTTCCTGATCACTGGAGATGAAATGAACCGGTTTGACCGGTCTCAGCTGTTCGGGATTCTGCCACTCACGTGCAGCCAGCAGAAAGTTGGCTTTGCGGGTTTTTGTGTCATACAGGTAAAAATCCCCGGCATTGCGGTCATTTGAAACCTTGAGGGCAATATAGCGGTTATCCCAGCTGATATTCAACGGGGTCAGATGACTACCCTTGAAGGCCTTAACCAGACCCTTGATCGACTTTTTCAAAGGTGAGTCACCAGCAAAATCATAGGTCAGATCATCGCCGTAATAGGCAGCCGCAATCAAATGGTTGTCATTATCGAATAGACTGAAATCAACATCCATTTCCGGCTGCAGTGAAACCAGTTTCTTTTTGTTGGATTCCGGGTCGAGCAGGTACAGTCCGAGGGTATCCGCATCCATATTGGACAGCATGTAGATTTTTTTATTGTCGGGGGTGAAACGTAATGGATAACTCAGACCTGTATTGAAACGGTTATATTCATCCAGCAATTCAAATTTTGCAGTATTGTCTTTGCGATAATACACCTTGATCCGGTTTTGACCGCCGCTACTGTCTCGGCCAATAGCCATCCGGACTTGCTGATTGTGGTCGGTGAGTAAACTGCCATTACGGATGGGAGTCAGTGCTATCTTTTTACTGCGCCCATTGTAAATATTGAGTCGATCTACCTGCGTCCGGACCTGGCTGCCCTTGTTTTTGGGGAATGGGATGACAGTAATCAGGATATGCTTGGGGTCATCTTTAAGAACATTCAGCAAGGTGGCGCCGGCTCGCACTCTTTTACTTTTGCGCGCATTTGCCCGGTAGCCATAAATCATGGCCGCCTGCTTGCCATCGGCATTGACGGCATACAGATCTCCGGTCGGGATCGGGTCATCGTAATAGCCCAGATTGGTATTGAGTGCGATGATCAGTCGCGTCTTGTTGGCCCAGAAAAACTCACCGGGACGGGTTCGTTTGCTAAAGCTGGATTTGGCGGTAACCTTGCGCGATTTCAAATCGATGATGACTACACTGCGCTGGCCATTGTCATCGTTGACGCCTGCCGCCAGATAGCTGCCATCCGGGGATATTCGAACATCGTCAAACTCATCAAAGCGGGCATAATCAGCGACATTGATATCCGCGGTGACTGCGGATGAGGTCAAAACAACAGCGATAAAAATAAGCAGAGTACGAAACGGGTGGGTCATTTTTCTTCCCTGAAACAGTAGGTTAACAGAAATTTCCGTGCATGATTCTGCTTGAGTCCCGTACTTTTTTCAACCGTTGGAGCTGGTTGAATTACCGGAATCCAAAAGTTGGCGCAATTCCTGCATTTATCCACCTGACTTTCTTCCGTGGATAACGACAACCCCGTCATGATGCAGACAGCACCCCCCGAACTGTATATGAACATGCAGCAGTTTTCGAAGCTGAAGCTGGCCGCGCGGCAGGATTCCGTCGAGGCCAGCCGCGCGGTTTCGCAGCAGTTTGAGGGCCTGTTTGTGCAAATGATGCTGAAGAATATGCGTTCTGCAGCTACGGTGGACCCCGCCCAGCACAGTAGCTATATGGACTTTTACCGCGACATGTATGACAAGCAGCTGGCGCTGAACCTGTCACGACAGGGCGGTATCGGGATTGCCGACATGATGCAAAGGCAATTGCAGCCGCAGCAATCGCAGCGGCAGGGATCTGCCGACCCGGTGACCGCTGCAGGCAAGGCGTTGCCATCACGGCAATTACCGTTGCCGGAAGCTCATACCCTGCCCATGCAGAAAATGAATTATCAGGCGGAAAACCCCCGGGTCAAAGCGCATCAACTTCGTCTGGAAAACGCAATTTCACCGTCTGACCAAACGCCAGAGTCCATGCCAGCGGCCGCAAAAGACTCTGGCCATACACAGGTGACCGGGACGCAGCCGACCGGGCTTAAGTCGCAGGCGCTGACTCCATTTTATGGCTGGCAGCAGGCAGATGATTTTGTCAGCGGTATCTGGCAGCACGCCCGCCAAGCGGCATCGAAGCTCGGGGTTTCAGCGCAAGTGCTGGTCGCGCAATCAGCACTGGAAACCGGTTGGGGAAAACATGCCATGCGACGCGATGATGGCAGCATCGCGTTTAACCTGTTCGGCATCAAGGCCGGAGCCGACTGGGTGGGGCAATCGGTCACCCGCAATACGCTGGAATTTCGCAGTGGTGCGATGCAGCAGGAATCCGCCCGCTTCCGTGCCTATGACAGTCTGGCCGATGCCTTCGCCGATTACGTCGATTTCGTGCAATCCCGTCCGCGCTATGCCGCCGCGTTACAGCATCAGGGAAGCGACAGCCATTATGTGCGCGGTCTGCAGCAGGCCGGTTATGCCACCGACCCGAATTACGCCCGCAAGATCGAAAATATCATGCGTGGCGACACCCTGAAACAGGCGCTGGCACTGACCGCGCCACAAGGAGGCCAATATGCCTGATATGCTCAATACGGCGGTTTCCGGGCTGCTCAGTTTCCAACGTGCGCTCGGAACGGTCAGCCATAATATCGCCAATGTCAACACCGATGGCTACAGTCGCCAGCGCGTCAGCATCACCACCCAGCCACCATCGATTATCGGCGGGCTGAATTATGGTAATGGCGCGCGGGTCGAGTCGGTAGACCGCCTGTATAACCAGTTTCTGACCAACGAAATGCGCAACACCACTTCGTCCTTCAGCAAGCTGGATTTTCTGGCCGAGCTCGAAGGACATGTCGATGACGTTCTGGCTGACCCACAAGGCGGAATTTCGCCGGTGCTGCACGAATTCTTTTCCTCGGTGCAGGATGTCGCCGATGACCCGTCTTCCAGCACCGCGCGCTATAACATGATCAATACCGCCAATACGCTGGCCTCCCGATTTCAGAATATCAATACCCGCTTTCAGCAACTGGAAGAAAACACCGCAAAGGATATTCGCAGCGTAGTGACCGAAATCAATGATCTGGTGGAAAGCATCCGCAAGGTCAATCTCGATCTGGACAAGATCAGCCCAAGTGGCATTAATAGTCAGCAATCCTCCGATCTGCTCGACACCCGCGACAAGTTGCTGCTGCAATTATCGGAAAAGATCGACATCACTGTCATCAATGAATCCGACTCCAACAATATCACCATCCTGATCGGTAATGGCCAGACCGTGCTCAATGGTGTCAAGTCGTTTACTCTCGGTGCAATCCCCAATGCCGGTGATCCGTCCAAGGATGTCATCGTGTATAACGGATTTTCGCAGGTGCTCGATCTCAGTGATTCACTGCGCGGAGGCGGCGAGTTGGGTGCCTTGCTGGAATTTCGTGATACCGTCATGAGCGAAACCCGCAATGATCTCGGTCGGGTGGCCGTCGCCATTGCCAACACCTTCAATGAACAGCAACGCGCCGGTATGGATTTGAATAATGATCTGGGGCAGGATTTCTTTACGGTGGCCGACCCGCAGGTGCTGGTGTTCAACGGTAATTCCGGCACCACCAATATACTGGGCAGTGCGATTACCGATGTAACGCAATTGACCCGCTTCGATTACACGCTGGAGTTTGATGGCGCCAACTGGACCATGACCTCGGATTCCGGCACCACGCTGTCGCCACCGGTGGCACACAACCCGGCTGGTACCACAATTGAGTTCGAAGGCTTCAGCGTAACCGTCGATGGCAATCCCAACGCCGGTGACCGGTTTCGGGTCAAACCGACCTATGGTGGCGCGGGCAGCTTTGATGTGGTGACCACCGATCCACTGCTGATTGCAGCCGCCTCGCCGATTCGCACCGAAGCCTCGTTGGATAATCTCGGCACCACCCGCATCACCCGCGGCGCCATTACCGATGCCGCCAATCCGAACTTGCTCGATAATGTAACCCTGACCTTCAGTAGTGCCACCAGCTTCACCTCGACCTCGGATGTGACCGTCAATGGCAGCCTGATTACCGCCGGTAATCCGATCGCCTTCAGCAACGACATGGTGATCGAATCCAATGGCTGGAGCAGCAAGCTGTCCGGCATTCCGGCGGCCGGCGATGTACTGACCGTAACGCCAAACAATGATGCCCGCGGCGACAATAGCAATGCGCTGGAGCTGGCCAACCTGCAGGTCGACCGGATTCTCGATGGAGGCAGCAGCAATTATCAGGAAGCCTACAGCACGATGGTTGGCCGGGTCGGTTCGCAAACCGCCTCGACCCTGCTGCAACGGGACTCGGCGCAGTCTGTATTGATTCAGGCACGTGACCGGCTGTCCTCCAAGACTGGTGTCAATCTGGACGAAGAAGCCGCCGATCTGGTGCGTTTTCAGCAAGCCTATGAAGCGGCTTCACGCATCATCAGCACCACCCAGACCCTGTTCGAATCCCTGTTGGCCGCGGTGAGGTAAGACCATGAGAATTTCATCCACACAAATCTTTACTCAGGGCATCGAAGCCTTTAACCAGCAGCAAAGCAAGCTGTCGATCCTGCAAAAACAAATCTCCAGTGGGGTACGCATCACCAAGCCATCGGATGATCCGGTCGCTTCGGCACGCATCCTCGAGCTGGAGCAAACCGTCAGCCTGATCGAGCAGTACAACAGCAATGCCAGCCTGGCGGAAAACCGCCTGCGTCTGGAAGAAACCACGCTCAACGCGATCGAAAACAATTATTACCGGATCAAGGAATTATCGATTCAGGCCAATTCCGGCTCCAACGACGGCACTTCACTGCAGGCGATCCGCGCCGAAATCGAGGAACGCTTCGATGAATTGCTCAATCTGTCCAACACCCAGGACAACAGTGGTAATTACCTGTTTGCCGGTTCACGCAACCAGAACGAAGCCTTCACCCTGACCCACAGCGGCGCGATGCGTCATGTGGTGTATAACGGCGATCAGGCATACCGCCAGTTTCAAATCAGCCAGACCCGGCAGATTCGCTCCGACGACAATGGCATCGACATCTTCATGCAAGTGCCGAGCGATTTTGCCTTGAATGAATCCACCACCAGCGTCACCGCCAATATCGCACCTGCGCTGGTGATCGATACCACTGTGTACACCCCCGGCGATTACCAGATCAATTTCACCACCGCCAGCGATTACGAAGTGGTCGATGTCAATGGCGTGCTCGGCCCGCCGCTGGGCAGCAACACGCCGGGTCAAGTGATCAGCACCGGCACCTATAGCGACAGTGCGCCGATTGAATTCGCCGGGATTCGCACCTCGATTACCGGAACTCCGGCGGTGGGCGACAGTTTCAGTGTCACGCCGGGGCAGTACCGCGACATCTTCCAGACGCTGGAAGCCTTCATGGATACGCTCGGCAGCAGTTCGGACATCCGCAACGATAATCTCAGTGCGGTGCAAAAGGATCTCGATACCTTTTTCAACAATGTACTCAATACGCGCACCTCGATCGGTGGACGGCTCAACGCAGTCGAAACGCAGATGGATGATAACGATGCCTTTATTCTGACCACGCAGAAAACGGTCGGGCTGCTGCGCGACACCGATCTGGCCGAAGCCATCAGCCAGTTATCGCTGGAGCAAACCACGCTGGATGCGGCGCAAGCCATTTTTGCCCGCATCACCAGTTCCTCGTTGTTCAACTTCCTCAGGTAAGACGGAGACAGACGGTGAAAAAATATCAACAATTAACCAGTCAATATCAACAACAGCTGGAAAGTGGTGAATTCGAGCAAGCGGTGATGACCGCCAACCGGATTACCGACCTGCAACCGGACAATGCCGATGGTTACAATATGCTGGCGCATGCATTGAAACAGTGCAACCAGCTTGAAGCCGCGCTCAAGTGTTATGAACTGTCGCTGCTGATGGATAACCATCAGGTCAATGTTCATCTGGTGGTGGGCGAGATTCTGGCGATGCAGGGGCGCAAGCAGGAAGCCTACCAGCGCTTTTTAACGGGTATGGAAATGACCCCGGACAAACCGCAAGTGATGCGCCGCACCGGCAGTTTTCTGATTGACGCCGGTCATCTGGATGAAGCCGAAGTGCTGTTGGAAAAGGCCTTCGATGCCGGGCTTGACGATGTCGTATTCGAATTACTCGATCTGTACGAAAAAAAGGGCGATCTGGAACGGGTCAGGCATTTTATGGCGCAGCATCAGGCGATCCTGCAAGGCAGTCCGCAAAAACTGTCACCGGCCAATGCCTGGCTGGCACTGGGTGAAGTGGAAAAAGCCCTGTTTTACCTGAAACGTATCGAGCCGGATACGCAACCGCTGGGCTGGCAGCGGGCGTATTTCAATCTGCTCGGCCAAACCTATGAAAAGAAAGGATTTTATGCGCAGGCATTCAATTGCTTCGAACGCCAGAATCGCTGTTCCACCGGCGGCTACGACCCGAAGCAGGCCGAGCAATTACTCAACCGGGTAATCGATACCAGCAACCGGGTGGCGATGAAAGACAAGATGGCGGTGCAGGGGCAGGGGCGCGATTTTGCACCGCTTTTTATCGTCGGGCTGCCGCGATCCGGCACTTCGCTGCTGGAGCATATCCTCAATGTGCATCCACAACTGCTGGCGGCCGGAGAATTGAATTTCATCGAGTCGGCTTTCAACAGCTATGCCGAACACAAAAAGCCACTGCCGCAACTGGCCGAATGGTATCAGGACAAATGCGAATACCTGATCCACAAAAGCGGGCAAAAGCCGCAAGCACTGCACTGGGTCAGCAACAAGATGCCTTCCAACTTCATGTATCTGGGGTTCATTCTGGAAATGCTACCGAATGCGCGAATTTTACACTGCAAGCGCGACCCGCTCGATAATGGTTTGTCGATCTACAAACAAAACTTCGCAGATTCGCACCGCTATGCAACCAACCAGCGAGATATCGCCCATTTTATCGCGCTCGAGCGCAAGCTGATGAAAATCTGGCAAGAGCGCTATCCGCAGGCGATCATGACCGTCGATTACGAAACCCTGGTCTGCGACTTCGAGCGACAGACCGACAAAATCTTCGAGTTTTTGCAACTGCAAAAACCGGCTGCGCTCGAGCAGTTTTACCGCAATCCCACGCTGGTCAATACCGCGTCTTATCAGCAGGTTCGACAGCCGCTCAATACGCAGGCGATCGGCGCAAGCCAGCATTATGCGCGACAGCTCGAACCATTACGCCAGCAGTTAGGCGAGTATCAGGTGATCGAGACGCCACCCGGCAAGGTGCAACAGGTCGGCTGAATGGACAGGCACGCTGCTGGCGCTGTGTTCGCCCGCCACATCGGGTATGATTCGGCTCCAAGCGCGCACCTCAGGCATCCGAAAAGACAGGCAAAACATGCACATAGCACAGCGACAGATCGGCCCTGACCAGCCCCCGCTGGTGATCGCTGAAATCGGCATCAACCATCGCGGCTCCCTGAAAACCGCGATGAAAATGGTCGATGCCGCCGCTGCGGCCGGTTGCGAAGTGATCAAGCATCAAACCCATGTGGTGGATGATGAAATGAGCCACGCTGCCAAAGCAGTGGTACCGGGGAATGATCCGCGCTCGATTTATCACATCATGCAAGCCTGCGCGCTGAACGAGTGCGATGAAATCCTGCTCAAGCAATACGTCGAATCACTGGGTCTGATCTTCATCAGCACCCCGTTTTCACGTGCCGCCGCCGATCGGCTGGAAAAAATAGACGTGCCCGCCTACAAGATCGGCTCCGGCGAATGCAATAATCTGCCGTTGCTCGAGCATATCGCCGCCTTCGGTAAACCGATGATCGTCAGCACCGGCATGAATGATCTCGACTCGGTGCGCGAAAGCGTCGAAGTGATCGGCCGGCACAACGTGCCGCTGGCGCTGCTGCATACCACCAACCTGTATCCGACCCCGAGCAGGTTGGTGCGGCTGGGCGCGATGCAAGCGCTGATGGATGCCTTTCCGCAGTTGCCGGTCGGCTTGTCGGACCACACCGAAAACAATCTGGCCTGTCTGGCCGCCACTGCGCTCGGTGCCTGCATTCTGGAGCGCCATTTCACCGACACCCGACGGCGCAAGGGGCCGGATATCATCAACTCGATGGACCCGAAACAGTTGCGCGAATTGCTGCGCGACAGCGAGCAAATCTTTTTGATGCGGGGCGGCGAAAAACAGGCCGCGGCGGAAGAAAAGGTGACCAGCGACTTTGCCTTCGCCACGGTTGTGACCATCGCAGCGGTCAAGCGTGGAGAGCGCTTCAGCGCCGACAACCTTTGGGTCAAGCGACCCGGCACCGGAGCGATTGCCGCGCGCGATTATCAATCCTTGCTGGGCAAGTGCGCAAGCCGGGATATCGAGCGCGATCAGCACCTGACGCCAGAGGATATCGAAGACTGGCAACCGGGTCAGGCAAACGCTCGGGCATCCGGGCAACTGTCCGGTGCAAGCGGGTGACGCGCGCGCATGGATAACAAGAAAGTCGTTTTCCTGACCGGCACGCGGGCGGACTTTGGCAAGCTCAAATCGCTGATTACCATTCTCGATCAATCCGAGCAATTCGATGTGCATATCTTCGCCACCGGCATGCACATGGATGCACGTTTCGGCAAAACCGTGGATGAAGTGCTCAAGTGCGGCTTCCGCAATGTATTCCAGTTCATCAACCACGACGATGTCTGCCACATGGATCGCGTGCTCGGCAAAACCATCGATGGCTTGTCGCATTTCGCGGCCGAGGAGCAACCCGACATCATCGTCGTGCATGGCGACCGCCCCGAGGCGTTGGCCGGGGCCATCGTCGGCAGTTTCAACAATCGGCTGGTGGTGCACATCGAGGGCGGCGAATTGTCCGGCACCATCGATGACTCGATCCGCCACGCCATCAGTAAACTGGCACATGTGCACATGGTGGCCAATGAAGAAGCGCGCAAACGTCTGCTGCAACTGGGCGAAAAGGAAGACGCGATCCATATCATCGGTTCGCCCGATCTGGATTTGATGAATCCGCAGCACTTGCCCGACATCGACCATGTCAAAGGCTATTACGATATCGACTTCGAACACTATGGCATCGTCATGTTTCACCCGGTCACCACCGATGTTTCGCGCATGCCACAGCATGCCCGGCGATTTTTCAATGCGCTGAAAAAATCACCGCTGAATTACGTGGTGATTTACCCGAATAATGATCTCGGCAGCGACGTGATTCTACGTGAAATCGAGCAATTGCAGGGTAATGAGCGTTTTCGTATCTTTCCATCGCTGCGCTTTGAATATTTTCTGCGACTGTTGCAACAGGCGAATTTCATCATCGGAAATTCCAGCGCAGGCATCCGCGAAGCGCCGTTTTACAAAACGCCGACCATCAATGTCGGTGACCGACAGCAACGCCGTTCGCTGAATCCGGCGATCATCAATTGCGATTACGAGGAAAGCTCGGTGTGCCAGGCGCTGGAACGTATCCGCGTCGGCGATATTCCGTCACAAAACCAGCTGCATGATTTCGGTCAGGGCGATAGTGATGAACGCTTTCTGGCGATTTTGCAAGCGCTGGATCTGGAATCACTGTCGCGCCAGAAAGTGTTTCAGGAAATGGATTTGTGATGAAAAAACGCATCGTCGCCCGGCTCGATATCAAGAATGAGCACGTCATCAAGGGCATCCATCTGGAAGGCTTGAGAAAGGTTGGTGAACCGAATGCAATGGCGCTGAAATACTACCGCCAGGGCGTTGATGAAATCCTGCTGATCGATGCGGTGGCGGCTTATTACGATCGCAATTCGCTGTCGCATATCATCAGCCAGGCGGTGCAGGATATCTTCGTGCCGATCACCGTCGGCGGCGGCATCCGCAGCATCGAAGACATTCGTCAGGCGCTGCAGGCCGGGGCCGACAAGGTGGCGATCAATACCCGGGCGATTCAACAAATCGACTTTCTGCGCGAGGCGGTGCAAGTGTTTGGCAGCCAGTCCATCATTGGTTCGGTGCAGGCGAAAAAAACCGGCCCGAAGCAATGGCAGGCGTATTACGACAATGGGCGCGAAGCCTCGGAATTCAGCGTCCGGCGACTGGTTGAACGCTACCAGCAAGCCGGTGCTGGCGAATTGCTGGTGACTTCGATCGACTGCGATGGCACCCGCAAGGGTTATGATCTGGCGCTGCTCGACGAATTGCAATCGGTAGTCGAAGTGCCGATGATTTATTGCGGCGGGGCCGGGACAAACGAGGATGTCGCCAAAGTGCTGGCGCATGACGTGGTCGATGCCGCCGCGGTCGGTTCGATGCTGCATTACCGCAACAGTGACGTTGGCGCATTGAAACAAACCCTCGCCAGCCATTCGATACCGGTGCGCCTATGAAACCCTGTCGCATCGCAATTGCCGATTACGGTGTGGGCAATGTCAAAAGCATCGCCAGCGCATTGCAACAGGGTGGTGCGGAACCGGTATTGACCGCCGAAGCGAAAATCATCACCGAGGCCGAGGGATTGATTCTGCCGGGGGTTGGCGCTTTCGGTAACGCGATGCAGCAAATCGGGCATCTGGGGCTGGATGACAGTATTCGCGAGCGGGTCGAGCGGCAAAGACCGTTGCTCGGGATTTGCCTGGGCATGCAGTTATTGCTCGATCAAAGCGATGAATTCGGTCAGCATCGCGGTTTGGGGATTATTTCGGGGCAAGTCCGGCGCATGGATCAACACCGCGACAAGCCACTGAAGCTGCCGCATATCGGCTGGAACCGGGTCGAACCGGCGCAGGCTTCCACGCCCTTGCTGCAAGATATCGATGCACGTCAGGATATGTATTTCGTGCACAGCTTTGTCGCGCAGCCGGATGAACCGGATGCTGTGCTGGCGTCCACGCAATATCAGGATCATCGCTTTGCCTCGGTGATCGGGCAGGGTAATAGTTATGGCTGCCAGTTTCATCCGGAAAAAAGTGCAACCGCCGGACTGGTGCTGATGCAAAACTTTATCAACCTGTGTAAAACGACATGACTCAAACACTCGAAGCTCGGTACGGCTTGCCGGCCGAAGTCAAATTCTGCAAGCGCTGTGTTATTTCCAATCAGCGCCCCAGCTCTACTATCGAATTCAAAAGTAACATTAAAGAATGCAAGCAAGTCATTGATTTTGATAAAGAAGGTATTTGCTCCGCCTGTCGTTTTCATGAACAGAAAGAACGCGGCATCGGCTGGCAGCAGCGCGAGCAAAAGCTGCAAGACTTGCTGGCGCGTTTTCGTCGCAATGATGGCCGCTACGATGTGATTGTGCCCGGCAGCGGCGGCAAGGACAGTGCCTACACCGCGCATATCCTGAAATACAAATACGGCATGAACCCGTTGACGGTGACCTGGTCGCCGCATCTGTACACCGATATCGGTTTTCGTAATTTCGAAAACTGGATGCATGTCGGCGGGCTGGATAATATCCTGTACACGCCCAATGGTCGCTTGCACCGTCTGATGACGCGCAATGCGTTTCACAATCTGCTGCATCCGTTTCAACCCTTTATCATCGGCCAGCGCATTATCGGTCCGGCGATGGCGCAGAAATTCGGCGTGCAACTGGTGATGTATGGCGAAAACCAGGCCGAGTATGGCAATGCCATCGAGGAAAACATCAACCCGCTGATGAATATGGATTTCTTTTCCATTGATCGACCACAAGACATGATGTTCGGCGGTTTACCGATGCAGCACTATATCGATGAACAGGGCTTCAGCCAGGGGGATTTTGCACCCTATATTCCGCCCGCCCGCGAGACCCTGCTGCAAGCCGGGGTCGAGGTGCATTATCTGGGGTATTACCTGAAATGGGATCCGCAGGAATGCTATTACTACGCGGTCGAGCATACCGGTTTCGAGGCTAACAGCGAACGCACCGAAGGCTCGTATTCCAAATACAGCAGCATCGATGACCGTATCGACCCGTTTCACTATTTCACCACGCTGATCAAATTCGGCATCGGCCGTGCCACCTATGATGCTGCGCAGGAAGTTCGCAACGACAAGATCACGCGTGAAGAAGCGGTGCATCTGGTGCGCAAATATGATGAAGAATTTCCGCAGCGTTATTTTCAGGATTTTCTCGATTATATCGACACCGACGAAGCGACCTTCTGGCAAGTGGTTGACCGCTTTCGTTCGCCGCATCTGTGGAAAAAACAGGGCGATGACTGGCAATTGCGCCATCGGGTGAGCAATGACGATTGAGCCGGATAAATTCAAGGAAGGCGCAGTCGCGGTGATTCCGGCGCGCGGCGGATCGAAGGGAATCGTGCACAAGAATATAGCCGATTGCGCGGGCAAGCCGTTGATTCACTGGACGCTCGAAGCGGCGCAGCAAGCACAGTCCATTTCCCACATTATTGTCAGCACCGATGATGACGATATTGCCGCGGCCTGTGAGCCGTTTGCGGTCGAAGTGGTGGCGCGTCCACCCGGGCTGGCACAGGATGACAGCGCCATTTTGCCGGCGATCCACCAAGCCTTGACGAATGCTCAAAGCGACCAGTCGGCGTTTCGCTGGCTGGTGCTGCTGCAACCGACCTCACCACTGCGTCAGGCCGGTCATATCGATGCGGCCATGTCGCAGTTACAACACAGCGAGGCCGATGCTTTGATCAGCGTGGTGCAGCCCGACAAGCATCCACTCAAGGCGATGCGATTGCAGCAGGGTTATCTGCGCGGACTGGTCAACGATGACGACCCCTTTGCCAACCGCCAGCAATTACCGGTTTGCTTTTATCCCAATGGCGCGATTTATATCGTGGAACTGGACTTTTTCCTGCAGCATCAGCGCTTGCTGACGGATAAAACCCTGAGCTATGAAATGGACTGGCAAAGCAGCCTCGATATCGACCAGCCCGAGGATTTACTCACCGCCGCCAAAGTGCTGGTACAACAGGGTTGATTGAATGAACCGGCGCGCCTTCAAATTGCTGCATGTCGCGAGTTTTCATGGCAATGTCGGCGACAATGCCAGTCACAGTGGTTTTCGCAGCCAGTTTGCTCGCAACAGTGGTCTGGATGTGGAATATAACGAATTTGAAATCCGCGAAGTGTACTGGAAGCAGCGCGCCTTTGATGTCGACTTTGTGGCGCTGGCCAATGCCCATGATGGTGTTATTGTCGGTGGCGGTAATTATTTCGAACTGTGGGTCGAGCATTCGCAAAGCGGTTGCTCTTTCGATATCGACCCGGCCCTGCTGGCGCAGATTCGGGTGCCGCTGATCTTCAATGCACTGGGCGTGGATCCGGCGATGGGCGCTAGCGAATCATCATTGCAACGATTTCGTCGTTTTCTCGATGTCGCCATCGAAATGCCCAACACCTTATTGTCTTGCCGCAACGATGGCTCGATGGAAACACTGCAGACGCTGGTCGGGGCTGAGTATGCCCGGTATTTCAGTCATCTTCCAGATAACGGGTTTTTTGTCGAAGTGGATAAACGCCAGCATGACGAACTCGATCCCGGACGCAAAAATATCCTCATTCAATTAGCTGGTGATATGCCGGAAGTGCGCTTTCCGGGAGGCGATGATGGTTTTACGCTGGACGGATTCCTCGGCGAAAAGGCAGGGCTGATAGAACAACTGATCGGGCAGGGCGGTCATGTCATACTGGTGCCGCATATCTTTCGCGATCTTGAAATCATTTCCGCGCTGCTGCAAAAAATTGGAGATCCGCTGCGGCGGCGATTTCTGTCGGTCGCACCCTATCTGAGTGGGGAAGCAGGCAAGGATAAAACCTTTTCACTGTATCAGCAGGCCGATCTGGTTTTGGGGATGCGTTTTCATGCCAGTGTCTGTGCCTGGGCACTGGAAACGCCCTGCATCGGCCTGTCAAGTTATCGACAGATTAGCCAACTGTATCGCGAAATGGAGGCGCAGGATTTTTGTGTCGATGTCACCTGCCCGGGCTTTGCAGCGGAGGTTCAATCCAGAATCCGCCAAATTGAGAGACAGCCCGAGCATCTCCGTGCAAGCGTCCGCCAGCGATATGCCAGGCAAACCCGGCGCTTTCATCTTCAGATCAAGGATTTGCTGCTGGCTGACCAATGATAACGCTGGTCGGTTCTAAGACCAGGTTGACTCAGCCACACAGGGGCGCGGCTCAGTCTTAATGCGACGGCTGCTGAGATGCCAGTTCCTGCTCTAGAATGCGCGCCACCGTAAGTTGAAAATCCTCGAACACGGCTTCGGCGTGCTCGCGCAGAATATCCGCAGCCTTGCTGTAAAACACCACTGCCTGATCATCGTTTTGAGTGACCGCGACCTGGGAATAAACGTTTTCCAGATAGCGCTGAATTTCGCCGCCAAACAATTTCTGCGGCAGGTAACTTTCTTCGCTGACACCACTATTGGCGGCACGACTGATTAGCGTGATATTCGTGATGATGCCGCGCCGGCTGTTCGGGGTAGATTCGAAGCAATCGAGAATGGCGTTGAGATAATCGTAGGAAGATTGCAAGTGCAGGTTGTTCAGTCGATTGGCGGTTTCCTCAATACTATATTCGTTGCTGAAACAGGCGGCGAGCAGATCGGCGAAACGGTTTTTATCAAAAGCCATCGGGCGAAACTGCTGCGGTAATTCGCTGCTGCGTAATTTTTTTGCATGCTTGATGGCAGCGCCATCGCCGACGTTAAACCATTTGATGTTGCGGTTTTGCGCCACCAGCAATTCGGCCACGTTATGCGACCAGCTGAATATTTCATCCGAAATGACATGGTCGCTGAAATTGCCCTTGAGCAGGTACGGGCTGTCATGGTCCACTTCATCGGCATGATTGACCACAGTTCCTTCGGCATGCATGAATTCGTCTTCAGGCCGCGTGCCATAATCGATGCCGAACAGGTAAATTTCATCTGCACCGAGGCTGACACTAAAACTGGCACCTGCATTGGTTACAGTCGGATTGACCGCATAAGACACCGGGAAGGTATCGGTATCGAGCAAACAACTGCCGGGGTCTTTGGCCTTTTGAAACACATAGACTTCACGGTACAAGCCGTCGAGGCTGCTTTCGACCGTATTCAGCTTCAGCGCGATGATTTTCGAATAGATCTCTTCGCTGGCATATTTGAGCATGATATCGCGCGTCCAGGTTCGCTCTTGCAGGATATGGATATCCGGATTGATGCCGTTTTTAATCAAAACACTGATCGCACTGCCGCAGGCGATCAGGATGGCGTCTTGCTGATGTTGCTTCAGATAGTCGATGGATTCATTCAGCGACGGGCCGGAACCGATCAGAAAAACCCGGGTGAATGGCTTGATCTGCTTGCCGCGATAAAACTTGAGCCCGCGACAGACATTGCGTAATGCGTTTTTCAACCCCATCACCTGATCTTCATACCAGCCGGCGCTGTGAATATTGTAGCGTAGGCTGTCGTAATCATTTTCCAGTTGGATCAGTTCGCCATAGTCCTGCTGCCGGTTGCCCGACAATCGTGCATTGGCACGGAAGTAAAATGGATGCTGGTCTTCGAGCAGCGCCTTTTCGGTTTTGAATGATTCTGCCGTCTGGTCAAAACTGATCGAGCAATGGCGATCGGGGTCATTGATGAAAATGGTCAGTATCTGATCCCACGGCAGGATAAACAGCGAGCAGTAAAACAGTTCGAATTCCGGCTCATGCACAAACAGCGTAGCGATGTCGTATTTTTCCAGTGCATGAATAATGTGTTGGCCGAGTCCACAGCCATAGATTCGTAGCAACGGTAAAAAACCGGGTGGATGCTTGATCAGGTTGAGTTTGTGGGTTACCGGATCGATCAGCGCCGGCAGCGGTCCGGCATCATACAGTTTTTCCATCAGCCCGTAATACAGTGGATTTAACGCACGCCACTCGATGGCTTCGATACTGTCATCGAAATGTTCCAGGTGCAGGTAGATATTGATTTCCATGGCACGATATTGCGCTTCGAAATATTCGTCGATCTTGTCTCGACTGTCCGGAAATAGTGTTTGTCCGGTTTGCAAGTCAATGATGTTCAGGCTTTGGTCTGGGTTGAGGCAAATCTTGTAGTGCTGGTTGATATTCTTTTTGATGCGTTTGGCCCATTGCGGCTGATGCTGACGGAAAAAGGCCAGATTCTGTTCAAAGGTTTGATTTCTATAATCGTCTTCAAGCAGCTTGACATCAATTTGGGTGACCACCTTGATCTGGTTCATAGGGTTTCTCTCTGCGCTGCAGGATTAGGCTGTGCCAGCCGGTGATTTAGGACAAACAACAAGGTGGACCTCCTTTGTCATTCCAGGTTTCGGCATCGTTCTTTTGGAGTAGTACCTGTTGGGTTCGCGTGCTATTGGTTTTTAATGCAGGTTACATGCCAAAACTGACTGGCGGGTGCTTTCTGGCCCGTTGTTGGCTGCGGGTTGCCTTTCCAGACAAAGTCATTATGGGCCACAGCGTGACGATTCTCCCTGTAAACAATTGACCTGTAAAAATAGTTGAAAAAAAAACTAAAGAATTTTTCGCAGCGGCCGTTAAAGACTGTGACGGGAATGAAAGATGTAAGAGCAGGCGACTGTTCCGATTCAATTCTGACACCATTTTGGCGCTGTAAGGCGCATTAAGCACAGGAGATAGTAATATGCCTCAATTTATCAACACGAATATATTGTCGCTGAACGCGCAGAGAAACCTGAATTCTTCTCAATCCGCGCTTTCAACGTCATTGCAGCGCCTGTCATCCGGTATGCGTATCAACTCGGCCAAGGATGACGCGGCCGGTCTTGCAATCGCCGACCGTATGACTTCACAGATTCGCGGTCTCAACCAGGCGGTTCGAAATGCCAATGACGGTATTTCAGTCGCGCAGACAGCGGAAGGTGCCCTGCAGGAATCCTCTAACATTCTACAGCGGATGCGTGAGCTGGCCGTTCAGTCGGCCAACGCAACCAACAGTGCGACCGACCGAAAGGCGCTGGATGCCGAGGTTCAGCAACTGAAAACAGAATTGAACCGGATCGCCAATACCACTTCATTCAACGGTCTGAATCTGCTCGATGGTTCTTATCAGAATCAGAGTTATCAGGTGGGTTCTGAAAGTAGTTCGACCAACCGTATTAGTGTATCAATCAATGATACCCGCAATGCGGCAGTCGGTAACAATGGCAATATCGCCAGCAATGCTACGGCCAGTCAGGGTACGGGTTCCTCCACTGCTGCGGTGGCTGATGCTACCGGCAATAATACGATTGCAGCACAGAACCTGACCATCGGCAGCAGTATCGGTACCGCAACCATCGCAGTTAGTGCCGGCGACAGTGCCTATGATGTAGCGACTGCGATCAATGCCAACGAAGGTTCTACCGGTGTTTCCGCAACCGCAGAAACCACAGCGGTATTGGCTGTAGCCGGTGCCGATACTGGAACTGCGCAATTTACCATCTCTACCGATGATGGAAGCGCTAATGTAAGTGCCACGGTAGCCGCGGGTGATATGACGCTACTGGCTGCTGAAGTCAATAAAGCGACCGGTACCACAGGTGTAACCGCACAAGTGAGCGCGGATGGGCAAACCCTGACGCTGTCTCATGGTACTGGCCGTGATATTGGCATTCAGAATTACACCAACTCCGATACCGGTTCCGATTTGACTGTCCGAGGTGGAGCAGAAGCTACTTCAGTGACATTGTCAGGTGGCACAGCCGCTAGTGCAACAGCGGATTCAGTTGTCGTCGCTGGTGAATTGAAATTCCAGTCACCGAATGCATTCAATGCCAGCTCCAGTGTCAGTAATACAGCAGGAAGTGTACTCAATGTTGCTGCCAATACCGGTGTAGTATCAACCCTGACTGCAGTCAGCACGGTTGAAGTGGATACTGTAGATAATTCTCTGACCGCACTGGATGTCATCGATCAGGCGCTGCAAAGTATCTCGGATGTACGTGGTTCTCTCGGTGCGATTCAGAATCGTCTGGAATCTACGATTTCGAACCTGAATAACATCGTTGAAAATACATCTGCATCGCGTAGTCGTATCCAGGATGCCGATTTTGCATCTGAAACTGCACAACTGTCACGCAACCAGATCCTGCAACAGGCTGGTATTGCCATGCTGGCTCAGGCCAACGCGGCTCCACAAAGCGTGCTGTCACTGCTGCAGTAAGTTTAGGAATGGCACTGAAATAGTGTTTGGCCCGTTAACTAAACCCGGGGCTCAATGGCCCCGGGGTTTTTCAACGAAACGAGGGTTTAATCATGGCAAATGATGTCGTCAAATCGGCACTGACTCTGGTGAGTAATACGTCTGTGCCATCGGCCGTGAAGAACCAGCAAGCTGATCAAAACCCTGCGGGCAAAATCCAGGCCGATACTGCAACAGCCGCACCCGAAAAAATCGAAGCAACCCGTTCCACACCGGTGATCGACGACACGGTAGAACGGCTCAATGAAATTGTTCAAACTGTAGAAAGGAATCTGCAATTTTCCATAGACAAACAAAGTGGTGATGCCATCATCAAGGTAATCGACAAGAAAACCCAGGAAGTAATTCGGCAAATCCCATCGGAGGAAGTCATGGCGATTCGCAATAATATCGAGGAATTAAAAGGTATTATCTTTTCCGCCGAGGTGTAGATTGGCTCGGAAATTGCTGGTCAACGACTGAGGCCATGATGGCCTCAAGTTATCCGAAAGCATGCCAGCATCCGGTTGGCCAACACCATTCATAGACAAAGGAAAACGACTCAAATGGCTGCAATTTCTTCATTAGGCATCGGTTCCGGACTTGATTTGGGCGGTTTGGTCAGCAACCTGATCAATGCCGAACGAGCGCCGGTAGAATCCCGGTTGAACCGGCAGGAATCCAGCCTCAGTTCGGATTTGTCCGGAGTCGGACAGATGCGCAGCGCGTTATCCCAGTTTCAATCCAGTCTGGCCGGTTTATCCGGAGCCGACAGTTTCAAGAATCGCAAACTGGTCAATTCAGATGCCAGCGCCATCTCGAGTTCAGTCAGCAATGATGCGGCACTGGCTTCCTATGCCATTGATGTATCCAATATTGCAGCCAGCCAGTCTTTGGCATCGACCGCCTATAGCGCTCTCGATTCGGTTATCGGCGAAGGCACATTGCAAATCCGTTTCGGCACCATTACGGGGCCGGGATTTTCCTCTTTTGCCGCCAATGCGGAAAAATCTATCCAGTCGATTACCGTCGATAGCAGTAACAATACCCTGAGTGGCCTGCGGGATACGATCAATGCCGGTGACTATGGTGTGACGGCTTCCATAATCAATGATGGCAGTGGCTACCGCCTGACCCTGAACTCCAATGATACGGGTGCCAGCTCGGCGATGGAAATCACAGTAACTGATACGGATGGTCAGAATACCGATACTTCCGGACTGTCCAGTCTGGCCTATAACACCAGTGCTCAAAATCTGACCCAGACACGTGCAGCCGATGATGCCAATCTGACGATCAACGGGCTGGCTGTCAGTTCTTCCACCAACACCCTGAGCGATGTGCTCGAAGGCGTTAGCCTGACCCTCAATACGGCAACCACTACGACGGTGAATATTTCAGTGTCTGAAAGCACCAGCGAGATTTCGTCTTCGGTCAAGGCGATGGTGGAGGGATTCAACTCGATGATCCAGACTCTCAATGATCTGGGCCGTGTGGATCCGGATACCGGTCAGGATGGCGCACTGGCTGGCAGTGCAGCGCTGCGTACCTTTACCTTTCAATTGCGAAATTTGCTGACATCGCCGGTACCGGGCGTTTCTGAAGAAGTACGCGCTTTGGTGGATATCGGCATTACCACTCAGGCCGATGGCACACTGAAGATTGACGATGCCAGGTTTAATAACGCGGTCCAGCAGAATTCTTTCGCCGTGCTCGGTCTGTTTGCGCCGGTCGGTCGTGCCAGTGATAGCCTGATTGGCTTCAATGGCAGTAGTGACGCAACCGAAGTGGGGGAATATGCCATCAATCTGACTCAGGTTGCCAGCCAGGCCAGTCTGACCACAGCTCCCGTACTCAATAGCTTTCCGTTAACCATTGATGCCAATAACGATGATTTTGCAGTCAGTGTAGACGCTATCGCCAGCGGCGGCCTGACGTTGACACAGGGGAGTTATGCAACCGGAGATGAATTGGCAACCGAACTACAGTTGCAAATCAATTCCAACAGTTTGCTCAAGGATGCCAGCAAGAGTGTCTCGGTCAGTTTCGATGCAGCCAATGGCCTGTTGCTGATTCAATCTTCCAGTTTCGGTTCAACTTCCACCATTTCGATCGATAGCATCGATACCAATACAGCAGCTGATCTCGGCCTGAGTGTGGCCAGCGGTACGGGCGGCGTGGATGTGGCTGGTTCTATCGGTGGCGTAAATGGAACCGGCGAGGGCAAGATACTGACCATCGACAGCACCAGCGATCCGGAAGGACTTTCGATTGAAGTTCGCGGAGGTGTCAGTGGTGACCGGGGTACGGTGCAATTTGCCCGCGGCATGATTGCGCAGCTCGACGCGCTGGTTGAAAGCTACCTGAACAGCGACGGAGTACTGAGCTCCAAAGAGACTGAAATCAACAAGGCGCTTGATGATCTTACAAAACAGCGTGAAAATCTGGAATTCCGGATTGAAAACATGCAAGCACGTCTGGTCAGTCAATTCACTGCACTGGATGCGCTGGTGGCACGGTTCCAGACGACCGGAAATTTTCTGACCCAGCAAATCAATAGTTTGCCTGGTTTTGACAACCTAACCAATCGTAACAACTAGAGGTTTAACTGATGAATTCACCAACGCAAGCCTATGCAGCGACGGAAACTTATGGAACAGTAACCTATGCGGATCCGCATGCCTTAATCACCCAGATGTACGATGGTGCTTTGAAACGAATCGCCCAGGCCAAGGGAGCGATGGAGCGCAAGGAAATCGAAACCCAGGGTGAAATGATCAGCAAAGCGATCAATATCATCGGCGCACTGGAAGGCTGTCTGGATTACAGCAAGGGTCAGGATCTGGCCAATAACCTGGGCCGGCTCTATGAGTACATGGTGACTACGCTGGCAGAAGCCAATCTGAAAAAAGATGTTTCGAAACTCGATGAAGTCAGCCGCCTGATCCTCGAGATAAAATCTGCCTGGGTGCAAATAGCCCCACAAGCCGATAAACCGGCCTGTTAATCGATGAGCTCTACGCCGTCGATCGATACAGCCATCCAACTCAGTTTGCAGATTCTTCAGGAAATTGATGCCGAGAACTGGGATGCCATCACAAAGCTGGATGGCAAGCGGGTGGAGATCATCGAATCGGTCTTCCAGCAAGGGGCAAAGCTGGACAATGACAAAGTCTTGCTACTTAAGCAGAAAAATGACGAAATCGTCGGCCGCCTGTTGGCTATTCAGCAACAAACCAGGCAAAAACACCAAACTCTCAGCCAGGCCTCGAATGCTGCTAAAGCGTATCTGGACAATGCCTGAAGCCTGTAGCCTGAAGCCTGAAGCACCCCAGGTTTTTATGGCTAGATAAGAAAAATAAAATTCAGTAAAAACAAATACTTGAGAAAATTATAGAAATAATCTCTAAATTAGTGACAATATATTGTCAGTTTCATCTACACTTCTCTCTATCCACGATACTGCTTTAACAAGGTGCTTTTCAGATTCGCCTTGTCCTTTGCTTTCTTTGTCTGCTGAAACATGAAAAAAACGACCGATACGAACGTAACTGACATCCTGATCATCGACCATCAAGAGCAGCGGGCGCAGTCGCTGCAAAATTTGCTCAAGTTCATTAAATATCCGAGCGAAATCATATCCCCGCAACAGATACTCGAGTTTCCGAGCAAGGAACTGGATCGGTATCAAGCGATATTTACGGTTAGTGATGAAACCGTTCGACATTATTTTTTGCAGGCGAACAAGCAGGATAAATGTCAGTATCCACTGGTCGTTCTTGCCGAAAAAGAGCAGCTTGATGAACAACAGGTGGTCGCACATTTACCCTATATTTCGGCGTTGTGTTTTAACGCGGATTATTACTCCCTGAGTCAGGTTCTGGATATCGTCAAGAATCACAATAGGCGCGAACGTCGACTCAGTAATCGTTCCTGTCAGGATATGGTCGGGCAGAGTGCAGAGATGATCGAAATCAGTCAAATGATCGAGCAGGTCGCGGATACCTCAGCATCGGTTTTGATCACCGGCGAATCCGGCACCGGCAAAGAAGTGATTGCTCGAAATATCCATGCGATGTCGAATCGCAGAAACAAGCCCTTTATTCCGATCAACTGTGGTGCGATTCCATCTGAATTGCTCGAGAGCGAATTATTCGGCCACGAAAAGGGCGCGTTTACCGGTGCCATCAGTAATCGCCAGGGGCGTTTTGAGTTAGCCGAAGGAGGTGTGATTTTTCTCGATGAAATTGGTGATATGCCTTTATCGATGCAAGTGAAACTGCTGCGCGTATTGCAGGAGCATACCTATGAGCGGGTGGGTAGTAATCGCACCAATAAAACCAATGTCCGCGTTATTGCTGCCACCCACCGCAATCTCGAAGAACAGATTCGTAACGGCAGTTTCCGCGAGGATTTATTCTATCGCCTGAATGTATTTCCGATAGAAGTACCGGCACTGAGAGACCGACGCGAAGATATCGCTCTGTTAATCGAGGAACTGATTCATCGCATAGAAAAGGAATCGCGCGGCTCGGTGCGACTCTCCCGTGCGGCCGTACAAATGTTGTCGCATTATGGCTGGCCTGGCAATGTCCGGGAACTGGCCAACCTGATCGAGCGGTTAGCTATTTTGCATCCACACGATGTGGTTGACGTCAAAGACTTGCCAAAGAAATACATCTGCGAAGAGATGAAACAAAGCACCTTGATGGTGGCGGAAAAAGCTGTCAAACCTGACACTATCAAACTCGACCTTGAGCGCTTGCCAGAGGGCGGTATTGATATGAAACAGCACTTGATGGAGATCGAGATTTCCCTGATCGAGCAAGCTCTGAATGAAACTAATAATGTGGTTGCCCGAGCCGCCAATCTGCTGCATATACGCCGCACCACACTGGTCGAAAAAATGCGAAAGTACGAAATCGTCCGCTAGACCGGTTTCCCAGCGTAAAACACAGCTGTCAAAATTTCGTCATCTTGGATCAGGTTGAATTTTAAGCTTTTGAAAATAAAAGAATAATTGATAATGGTTTGATTCATGCTGTCAGTGCTATCAGTCTCCTGAACTGACAGACAAGCAAGAATATGCCTACTCGAATTGAATCTGCCGCTACACCGAGAACCTCTTATGAACAGACTGTTCTGCCTGCAGTGCTTGACGGCTGTCTTTTGCCTCCAGACAGTCGCAATACTGCATCATCACCACCAGCTCCGGAGCCCACGCTTGCAACATTTCCACCGGAGTTCAGACCGGTGAGTCAGCATTTACGTGAACTGGTGGATGCGATTCCCGGCGCGGTTGTTGTTCTCAATGCCAGTGGCCAGGTGGTGGATGTGAATACCGCGGCCAGCGATTTGCTGGGCAAACCACTTCAGGGCGAAATATGGCGCGATATTGTCAGCCGGGTTTTTCAACCGGAACTGGATCAGGGTGAGCTGCGCACGGCTGATGGTCGTCAATTCAGCATATCAACCCGCCCACTGGGGTATCAGCCTGGTCAAATACTGTTGCTGAGCGATGTCACCCAGACTCGACAATTACAACGCGCCGCGCAGCAAAATCTGCATCTGATGACTATGGGCAAGATGATGGCAAGTTTGGCACATCAAATTCGCACACCGCTTTCCTCCTCCATGCTGTATCTGTCGCAAGTGGTCGATAGTCAGCTAGATGCCGGGCAGAGCCTCAAATTCAGCGCCAAGGCACTGGCCCGCATCAAACATATCGAAAGTTTGATTAATGACATGCTGGTGTTTGCGCACGGCGGACAATTTCACATGAGTGACTTTGGTATCGGCGAGTTACTGCAGGAGTTGAATGAACAGTTACAGCCGCAACTCGAACAGCACGGGGCGGTTCTGCACTTGAAAGTACCTGACCGGGTATTGCTGGTAAATGGCAACAAGGATGCCTTGCTGGGTGCGCTGGCAAATTTATGCATGAATGCACTGGAAGCCGGAGAAGCCGGTTTGGCCATCGAAATTGATGTCAGCCTGAGCGTGCAGGGCGATATTCAAATCAATGTTTCGGACAATGGCTGTGGCATGGACGACACTACACTAAAACATTTATTCGATCCTTTTTTCACTACCAAGCCGGAAGGCACCGGGTTGGGACTGGCTGTGGTCAAGTCGGTTATCGAATCGCACCAGGGCAGCATTTCGGTTCAATCCGAACGTGACGTTGGCAGTAGCTTTGAAATTCATTTACCGAGCCAGCAGGCCAGCAAAACCCAATTGAGCCAGAACCGGCAGGAGACAGCATCATGATTGATGTGTTACTGGTAGAAGACGATGCCGATCTGCGCGAAGCGATTGCCGATATGCTGGAAGTGCACAGCATTGGCTATGTGGAAGCCGAGAATGGGCAACAGGCACAAAAGCTGCTGCAGCAACAGGATGTCGCACTGGTGCTTAGTGATGTGCAAATGAGCCCCGGTAACGGCTATCAATTACTCGAGTATATCAATGCCCATCAACATGGCACCCCGGTTATTCTGATGACTGCCTATGGTTCGATCCCGCAGGCTGTGGATGCAATCCAGGCCGGGGCGGTCGATTATCTGGTGAAGCCGTTCGAGGTTTCCGAGTTGGTGACGACGCTGCAGCAGCAGTTGCTACCGACCGCGCGTCTGTCCAGTGAAGACATGATTGCAGAAGACCCGGTCAGCCAGAAACTGCAGGCGCTGGCACAAAAGGTCGCACAGTCCGATGCCAGTGTATTGCTCAATGGAGAAAGTGGTGTCGGCAAGGAAGTGCTCTCCCGTTATATTCATCGTTCGTCACCGCGCCACTCTGGCCCCTATGTGGCGATCAATTGCGCCGCGATTCCGGAAAACATGCTCGAAGCAGCCTTGTTCGGCTATGAAAAAGGCGCTTTTACCGGCGCGGTGAAAAGTACCATGGGTAAATTTGAACAAGCGCAGGGAGGAACCCTGCTGCTAGATGAAATCAGTGAAATGGATCTGGCGCTGCAAGCCAAAATCTTGCGGGTAATTCAGGAAAAACAGGTCGAACGACTCGGCAGCAGCAAGCTGATCGACCTGGATGTACGGTTGATTGCCACCACCAATCGAGACTTGAAACAAGAGGTGGCCAACAAGCGCTTTCGCGAAGATCTATACTACCGTTTGAATGTGTTCCCGCTGCAACTTGCGCCGCTGCGTGAGCGTCGCGCTGACATTCTGCCTCTGGCCGAACGCCTGATTGCGCGTTACCAGCGCGCCGCAGGGCAACCGGTTACGCTCAGTGAAGAGGCACGACAAGCGCTGCTGTTGCACGACTGGCCGGGCAATGTACGAGAGCTCGATAACGTTATCCAGCGGGCGCTGATCTTGCAGCAGGGTCATGAGATCGGGGCCGATGATATCATGCTCGAAACCGAAACCCTGTTCGAACAGGAATCAGCCGATCAGGAAGAAGACAGCGGCCAATTGCACAGCGATTTACGCGATCGGGAAACCCAGGTTATTCTGGATACCCTGAAGGCATTCAATGGATCGCGCAAGCTGACTGCGGAAAAACTGGGAATCAGCCCGCGCACGCTGCGCTACAAACTGGCGCGACTGCGCGACAGCGGCGCGGCGATTCCGGACTAGGGCCGATCTCTCAACTCCGAAATCGACCGGCTGTAGCAGCCGGCTAGAGCCAATCTTTCGACTCAAGCACTAACTGACTTTAGCCGCGCGCCTGCACCAGCGTGGTTTCCAGGCCGCGCTGCGGTTGCAGCGGAATCATGCGAGACAACACCAGCGAAACGACCGCAAACGCGCTGCCGGTCAGAAATACAAGTGCCGGCGAGTGCATCCACAGGAAACCCAGCACAAATGGCAAGATCACCGCGGCGATATGGTTGATCGAAAACGCCACGCCTGCGGTGGAGGCAAAATCGGCCGGATCGGCAATTTTCTTGAAATAGCTTTTCAGTGCGATGGCCATGGCAAAAAACAAATGGTCGAGAATATACAGTAGTGATGCCAGCAGCGGGCTGTCGACAAAAGCATAACTGGTGAAAATAATAATCAGTCCGAGGTATTCGAAACCGAGCGTCTTTTTCTCGCCCCAGTGTTTGACCAGGTGGCCGATTTTCGGCGCTGCATAAATCGTCAGCACACCATTGACCAGAAACAACAACGACAATTCAGATACGCTGAAGTTGAATTTTTCGACCATCAGAAATCCGGCGAAAACCACAAAGATCTGCCGCCGCGCACCGGCCATAAAGGTGAGCAGGTAATACAGCCAGTAATGCTTGCGCAGAATCATCTTTTTGTGTTGCTCGGATTCACCCTTGAAGGTCGGAAAAGCCAGCAGCACGAAAGCCGCGATCAGCAATGTGCCGAGCCCGCCCACCAGATAAGTCGACTGATACCCCATGCCCAGCCACGGCATGGCGAAAGAAATAAAGGCGAAAACCGCAAGCCCGACAAACGAGCCGACAGCGATTTGCCGGCCCATCACCACGGGCAGGTGATCCTTGTGTATCAATTGCAACGACAGGGATTGCTGCACGGTTTCGGCATAATGAAAACCCAGCGACATGATCACCGTGGTGAAATACAGACCCATGACACTGGGCAGATAACCGGCCATGGCCGTACCGATGCCGAGCACGGCAAGAGATAGCACAGCGAGTTTTTGCTCGCGCAAGAACAACAACAGAAATATCACCGCAAAGGCCAGAAAACCGGGCACTTCACGCAGGCTCTGCAGAATGCCCATCTCGACGCCGCCAAAACCGACTTGCTCGATCGCAAAGTTATTGATCAGAGCACGCCAGGTGGCAAACGATAACGGCACTGCGGCGGCCATCACATATAATAGCCATTCGGGCTGCTGCTGCAGGATTTGAAGTTGCTTACGCATCAGCCCGTGTTTCTCATACCGGCGGCAATCGCATTGATGCTGCTCAGCAAGGGGCTCTTCCACGCCATCGCCGGCGGATTGGTAGCGGATTCATCGCGGAATTTACGCAATAAATTGATCTGGATGAAGCACAGTGGGTCCAGATAGGGGTCACGCCGGGTCAGCGATCGTTCGAGTAACGGGTCTGCCTGTAGCAAACGTTCGACCTTGCCGATATTCAATACCTGGCGGATGGTTCGCTCGTTCTCGGATCGAATCATCGCAAACACGTTTTGCGCCATGTCCTGGTTATTGCACAATTGGGCGTAATGACTTGCTATATTCATATCCGACTTGAACAACGCCATCGAGGTATTTGAAATCATTGCTGAAAAAAATGGCCATTGTTGATACATGCGCTGCAGTTTTTGCTCTCCATCAGCAGGATTCTGTTGCAACCATTTTTCGATCGCACCGCCCATGCCATACCAGGCCGGAAGGGTGTGGCGTGACTGAGCCCAGCCAAATACCCAGGGAATCGCGCGCACAGAGGCTTTCGACATATCACCTTTGCGGCGATGGCTGGGGCGCGACCCGATATTCATCAGGCCGATTTCACTGACCGGAGTGGCTTCATAAAAATATTCAAAAAAGCCTTCGGTCTGGTCGGTCAGTTCCCGATAGCTTTGTTCCGACAACAGCGATAACTGCTCCATGTCTGGGTAAAAATCCTGATGATTGGTTTTGACCGGATGGATGATGCAGGCGCTCGCCTTCATCAAACCCGTAACTCCCATCGACAATTCATAAAAGGCGGTTTCCGTGTTGCTGTATTTATTCGACAGCACTTCGCCCTGCTCGGTAAACTTGATTTCGCCATGCACAGTATCGTGGGGCTGGGAAACAATGGCGTCATGTGTCGGTCCGCCACCTCGGCCGATGGTACCACCACGGCCGTGGAACATACGGCAATGCACATTATGCTCGCGGGTGATGGCAATGACTTTCTTTTGGGCCTGATACAATCCCCATGCGGCAGAAACGATACCGCCATCTTTGCAGGAGTCGGAATAACCAAGCATCACTTCCTGGGTATTGCCTGAAGTCTGGAGTAACTTCTTGTACAAACTGTTATTCAGCAACTGGCCGAGCACATCATCGATATGCGACAAATCCTCGATCGTTTCAAACAACGGGCTGACCGCGATATGACAAAAATACTCGCCGCGAATATGACCCACCAGTCCGCAGATATACGCCAGAAACATCACTTCCATGATATGGCTGGCGGTGTGAGTCATGGAAATCACATAACTGCCGAAGGCCTGAGTGCTGATCTCCTGCCGCATTTCTTGCATGACCTGAAAAACTTGCAGGGTTTCCAGTGTAGCTGCACTGAGCGCAGATTCGTGGATATCCGGTTTGAGCCCACTGCTGATCTGGTCGGCCAAAAACAACAGCCGGGTTTGTTCCGGTAATGCGTGGTAATTTGCAATGCCGGTTAGATCCAGAATTTCATGAACTGCATCACTGTGACGTGTTGATTCCTGCCGAATATCGAGATTAAGCATGTAAAAACCAAAGGTTTCCGCCAGACGAATCAAGTCCTTCAATTTTCCATTGGCTGCACGTGAATCGTCATGTTGTACCAATGAGTCGTAGATCAATCGCAAATCATCAATGAATTGCTTGCAATTCTGGTAACAGTGTTCGGAAGCTATGACGTCATGCCCAGCCAATCGTTTTTTCACGGTATCCAGATTTTTATGCAGCCGGTATCGCATGTAATACAGTTTACGCCGGTAGATTTCTTCCTCGAAGCGGTCACGCGTTTCGTCAAATGCCTTGATCCCTTTGGATTCGTCGTACTGTAAACTTTGCATGAAAGCATCGGATGGTTTGCACCAGCGCGATGAATGGGTCAATTCCTGACTGAGTTGATGAACCTGACGAGAATATTCACCAAGAATTTCCTGCGCATGCATACGCATGGCGGTGCGCGTAGTCTGCGGTGTGACAAATGGGTTGCCATCGCGGTCGCCACCTATCCACGAGCCGAAGCCGATGAAGCTTGGCGCATTCACCACCGGATTACCGAGTTCGTCTTCGCCGTATATTCGGCTGATCGCTTTTTCCAGATGACGATATTCGATGGTGATGGCTTCATACAGGCTGCGCTGGAAATAAGTCAATCCCTGTTTGATTTCATCGGTCACTTCAGGACGGTTTTCGCGCACCTCGTTAGTTTGCCATAACACCTCGATCTGTATCTCCAGTTGGTTGATCAAGTCTTCCTTTTCCCAACCACTGATGCGTGGATCGGTCAAATCATCAATGATTTCGAACAAGCGTCGCTGTAATTGCATGATGGTGCGGCGCTTGGACTCCGTCGGGTGCGCGGTAAACACTGGTTGGTAAGACAGCCGGTTGAGCAGAGACTGCAAATCCTGCTGGCTGAAACCCTGCTGTTTGAATTCCTTGAGCGTTTGAAAAAACGAACCTTTCCAGTCGGCATGTCCGGTTTTGTGAATAGTATTGCGACGCTGGCGATGCTGGTAGTCTTCTTCGACTACATTGACCAGGCTGAAATAAATTGAATAGGCTCGAATGACTTGTTCGATAATCGGCGGCGGTAAAGAATCGATATGCTCGATCAATTTGGCACGTTTTTGCGGATTATCCTGCTTGCGCAAGTTGATAAAGCCCTTGCGTAATTTTTCGACCGATTTGAACACCCGAGGGTCTTCATGTTTGATCAGGACATTGCCCAGCAAGCGCCCGAGAAGCTTGACTCGGGAGCGTAAGTCGCGATCGGAGCTGGCGTTATCGTTGGCTGTTTTTGGCATCTCTTCAGAAAGGTCTCGGGTTGAAAGGTGGCAGAAAATGTCAACCGGGCGGGGTAAATTGAACTGCGCCCGGAAAGGCCGTTTTAACGGGTTTCAGCTTCCGCAGGCACTTGATCTTTCTGCTTAAAGCTCTTCAGAACCTGCTGTTCTCTTTCGGCCAGGCGATCGAGCATGCGTTCGCGTTGTTGCTCGGCCTGCGCCATAATTTTGGCCAATTGCAGAGCCTGATATTTTTGATAGCGATCAAAATCGCGTGCGTATTGTTCGGCGCGTTTGCGATCCTGCTCGATCATTTTTTTCAGTTTTTCTCTTTTTTCAGTAAAACGCTGTTTGATTTTTTCAATCGTTAGCGGTTCTGGAGGTACCATGCGCTTGAGTTGCTCGAGTGTTGGAAAATCCGGAAACCCCTGCATGTTTATGTCCGAGGTCGATATCGCCGGTGGCATGTGATGTGGATTGTGAAGACTATTCGTTTGAGCCGATACAGCGCTGGTCAGTGTCGCCGCGTACAGTAACGCCAGCAAATTGATGTGCAGTTTCATAGGTACTCCATCGAAATCAAACAGTAGATAAACCGAGCGATACCGGGTCGAAACGGGTTAGGACGTAAAATCATCAACCTTACTTTGCGCAACACGGTAAACTGAGCGCTGAAGCAGGATTTCCTGAGAGTAGAGCGCCTTGCGCCTGATGTCGCCCCGGTACGCTGTTAGCCCGTTAGTATACCTTAATATACTTATTCCGGCACCCTGAACCTGACCGAGTAGCTGACCCTCGGTGCGGTTGCTATGAGCACGGGTGCAAAAACTCGTTGACTCGCTGAAGACTGAAGCTGTCAATCAGAGAAATTTTATCTTATGTGAACCTTAAAATGGCTTCATGGCATTATTTTGAGCAAACGCTGCCTTGGGTACGAGAGAACTTGGCCGTTAGTGACTTCGCCAGTTTATCGTTTTTCGGCTATCTCCGGCTTGCTTACATAAATACTGATCAGCGGGTTGATAGCAAGTTAAATCGAGTTGCAACTGGCCATTTCCAGTTTAACAGTTGCTGTGAGTAGATGTAAAAACGGTATTTGATCCAATCAATGGACAGCTTGTCGATGGACAAAGTAACCTTTGGGCAATCACCGCTGGTCGAGATCAAGACTTTGATTGCGGATACTGTAACGGACTCAGGGGGAGATCATTGGGCGAATGGCACAATTCATGACTGGAACTCTGAATCGGTTATAATGCCGGCGGAAAAAAACGAGGAAATTTTATGACCGCGAAGCTCAGAATCGGGCACGGTTTCGATGTACATGCATTTACCGAGGGAGATTCCATCCGGATTGGCGCGGTGAAGATTCCGCATAGCCAGAGTTTTCTTGCACACTCGGATGGCGATGTGTTGATCCATGCCTTATGTGATGCCTTGCTGGGCGCACTCGGACTGGGAGACATTGGCAAGCATTTCCCCGACTCGGACCGGCAATGGAAAGATGCCAACAGCATTTTGTTTTTGAGCAAGGTGACTGACCTGATGGCAGAACACGGTTACCGACTGGGTAACGCCGATATCACCATTATTGCGCAGGCACCGAAGATGGCACCCTATATTCCGGACATGATTTCCCGGCTGGCCCGGGTGCTCAGTTGTGATGGCAGTTGTCTCAATATCAAGGCTACCACCACCGAACAGTTAGGCTATTGCGGACGCAACGAAGGCATCGCGGTGCATGCTGTGGCATTGCTGGAGAAAAGCGTATGAGTCTGGGGCCGGTGATGCTCGATATTGCCGGGCTTGCATTGAACGATGAAGATCGCAAGCGGCTTCGCCATCCGCAAACCGGCGGCATCATTTTGTTCGCGCGAAATTATCAATCACCGCAACAGTTAAAAGCACTGGTTGAAGAAATTCATGCGCTGCGCAACCCCCGGTTGATTGTCGCGGTCGATCAGGAAGGAGGCCGAGTGCAGCGGTTTCGAGAAGGCTTTCAGCATTTGCCTGCGATGGGGTTGCTGGGTGATCAGTATGACCGGGATGCCGATCGCGCGCTTGCCATGTCTCAAACCATCGGCTGGATCGCTTCGGCTGAATTGCTGCATTACGGGGTGGATGTCAGCTTTTCCCCGGTGCTCGACCTCGGCCACAAGATCAGCAGCGTGATCGGCGACCGTGCCTTTCACACCCGACCCGATGTCGTCAGTCGACTGGCCAATGCCTATATCCGCGGCATGCGCGAAGCGGGGATGGAAGCGGTCGGCAAACATTTTCCCGGGCATGGCTCGGTCAAGGGCGATTCGCACCATGTGATGCCGGTTGACCGACGCAGCCTGGCGACCATCGAAGCGCAGGATTTGCGGCCTTTTCGCAACGTCATTCAAACCCATCTGGCCGGAATCATGATGGCGCATGTGGTGTACCCGCAGGCCGATGAACGGGCGGCCGGCTATTCCCGCTTCTGGATCGAGCAAAAGCTGCGTCAGGATCTGGGGTTCGAGGGCGTGGTGTTTAGCGACGACCTTTCGATGAGCGGTGCGGAATCGGTCGGTGGTTACCCGCAGCGTGCACAAGCCTCGCTGGAGGCAGGTTGCGATATGCTGCTGGTATGCAACCAACCGTCCGCGGCTGACGAAGTGCTGGAGTCTCTCGGCGACTATCGTAACCCGGTCTCCCAGTTGCGACTGGTCAGAATGCATGGGCGCCCGACAGCCGAAAATACATCGCTTTTTGAGAGCCAGCGATGGTTATCATCGACCGAACAATTACAACAATTTCTGCAGCACAGCGAATTGACCGAATCTGACGATTTATTCTGAACGGGATCACTCTATGAAGTTACAACAAGCACTGCAAACACATCAGCAGGCCCGCCAACTGTTTGATGCCGGGCAAGTCGATCAGGCTATCGCCGAGCTGGCCACACGGGCGGGCGCCGGTTTGCAGGATGAATTTCCGATCCTGTTATGCGTGATGAATGGCGGGTTATACATGACCGGTCAATTGATGCGGCATTGGGATTTCCCGCTGACGGTGGATTATGTGCATGCGACCCGATATCGACTGGCCACACT
>JANTFI010000002.1 GCA_024763505.1 Gammaproteobacteria bacterium | reverse complement strand
CAATGAACCGGCTCGGTTCGCACTGGATGATTTCTCCGTATTTCTGCCGCGTTTGCGCGTAGCTGATGGTAAGCTGCTGTTCGGCGCGGGTGATGCCAACGTAGGCGAGGCGACGTTCTTCTTCGATGCCCTGGTCATCCTGACACTGAAAATGCGGGATGCTATCTTCCTCGAAGCCGACCAGATAAACATGCGGAAATTCCAGCCCCTTGGCGGCGTGAAAGGTGGATAGCTGCACCGCGTCGGACTGGTCATCGTCGCTGTTTTCCAGAATCGACATCAGTGTGAGTTGTGTCACCAGTTTGTCCAGCGTCGGTTCATCTTGCTGTTTTTGCAGGTTACCGATCCAACTGATGAGTTCCTCGACGTTGGCCATCCGTGCGTCCGCCTGTTTTTGGCTGGCGCTGGTACTGCGCAGCCAGTCGGCATAGTGCAGGTCATTGATCAGGTTGCGCGCCAGCGTCATGGCATCACAGCTTTCGGCTTCGAGTCGTTTTTGCTCCAGCCAGTCGGTGAAGCGTTGCAGACTGATTCGACCCTTGCGCGAAAGTTTTTCTTCCAGCCCGGCTTCGTGTAGCACGGCACCAATCGGGCTATGCCGCCATGCCGCGTATTCGCCCAGCGTCTTGATCGTGGTGGCACCGATTTCACGCCGTGGCGTGTTGATGATGCGTAGCAGCGCACGGTCGTCATCCGGGTTGGCGATGATGCGCAGATAGCTGGTGATATCCTTGATTTCGCTGCGCTCGAAAAATGCGGTGCCGCCGGTAATCGAGTAGGGCACGGAATGCTCGCGCAGCATTTTTTCGTACAGGCGTGATTGATGATTGCCGCGATACAAAATGGCGAAATTCTTGTACGGTTCGTTGTTCTGAAAATGCTTGCCAATGATGTCGATGACGACCTGCGAAGCTTCATCCTGATCGTTGCGGCAGGGCATGATACGGATGAATTCACCGGGGCCTGAAGCCGACCACAGCTTCTTGTCGAACAGGTGGCCATTGTTGGCGATCAGCTCATTGGCAACACGCAGAATGCGCCCGCTGGAGCGGTAATTCTGCTCCAGCTTAACCACCTTGAGATTGGGGAAATCCTGTTGCAGACGCTGGATATTTTCCGGTCGCGCACCGCGCCAGGCGTAGATCGACTGGTCATCATCGCCGACCACGGTGAGTTTCTGGCGCATTTGACACAGCAGTTTGATCAATTCGTACTGGCTGGTGTTGGTATCCTGATATTCGTCGATCAGCAGGTAATGAATGCGCTGCTGCCATTGGTTGAGTGTTTCGGGATGGTTTCGGAATAACTGCACCGGCAGCATGATCAAGTCATCGAAATCGACCGCATTACAAGCCTGATTCTGCTGCTGATAGGCGAGGTAAATCTTGGCGTGATGCTGTTGCAGCGCGTCTTCGGCCTGGGCCAGTGCCTGCTCGGGCGTGATGAATTCATTCTTCCAGTGACTGATCTGGTATTGCGTCTGCTTGATCAGCTCGGCTTCGGGGCTATCCTTGTATTGCAGCTCGGCAATGACGGCTTCGGCATCTTTTGAATCGAGTATGGAAAAGCCCTTGCGGTAGCCGAGCAGGCTGTACTCCTGTTGCAGAATATTCAGCCCAAGCGTGTGGAATGTCGAAATCCTCAGGCCCTTGGCTTCGGATTTGGATAACAACTCGGTGGCCCGCTGTTTCATTTCGCGCGCCGCCTTGTTGGTGAAGGTCACGGCGCGGATGCTATGTGCGGTGTAGCCTTCTTGTCGGATCAGCCAGGCAATTTTTTGCGTGATTACGCGCGTCTTGCCACTGCCGGCGCCGGCCAGCACCAGACAGGGATCAGCAATGGTTTTGACGGCTTGTTGCTGGGGTTCATTGAGGTGTTGCAGATTCATGCCGGGTATTCTATCGTGGCTGAAATTTTTTAGCATAAACCTTCCGGGATATTGCCAGCTCTTTTGCCGTGACTCATCCGTTGACCATTAAAAATGGCTGGCTCGACCAGGCCGAAAAAATACCCTCACCCAATTACGAGCCTCGACCGCAAGGCGTTGGGGTGGAGTTGATTGTGGTGCATGCGATCAGCCTGCCGCCGGGCGAGTATGGTGGCGGTTATATCCAGCAGTTTTTCCAGAATCGCCTCGATGCGAAGGCGGATGATTACTTTGCCGAAATCGCAGACATGAAGGTATCGGCGCATTGCCTGATCGAGCGCAACGGCAAGATTAGCCAGTTCGTTTCATTCGATGATCGTGCCTGGCATGCCGGAGTTTCGTGCTGGTTGGATCGCGAAAACTGCAATGATTTCTCCATCGGTATCGAACTGGAAGGCTGCGACGAAGATACTTTCGAACCTGCTCAATACCAGGCGTTGGCGCAACTGGTAATCGCCTTGAGGAAACAGTATCCTGCCATCTCCGAACCGGCGTTGTGTGGACACAGCGATATCGCGCCGGGGCGCAAAACCGACCCGGGTCCCGGTTTCGACTGGGCTAATCTTGCAACCATCATAAAAAGATATGACCTTTCTTAGTATTCTGATCGCTCTGTTGCTGGAGCGCATTTTTCCACAATTTGTTGAACTGCGACGATTTGACTGGCTTCGAGAATATGGCCGATGGATGGTCGATGTGCTGCATATTGAACGTTTTGGCAACTGGGGTAGTCTGGCAGCGCTGATGATACCCTTGATGCTGGTGGTCTGGATGGCCAGCGGCCTGTTCGATAAAGCCCTGTTCGGTTTGTTCGAACTGGCCTTTAATGTTGCTCTGCTGTTTTTTTTGCTGGGCCCGCAATTACTCGACCGCCAAGTGGATGATTATATCGATGCAGTAGAGTCTGGCGATGAAACGCAACAGGCGCTGATTGCAAGCCAGATCTGTGGTGCAGAGGCTGAAGCCGGAATGTCTGCACAAGTCCGGCAGGTTAGCCAATCCATATTCGTGCAGGCCAATACGCGTATCTTTGCCTTGTTGTTCTGGTTTGTGTTACTTGGGCCGGTTGCAGCTTTGGCTTATCGCGTCTTGCAGCAAATGTATGACACCGACCTGCTGGATGAATCGCTGGGCAAGTTGCGGCCAGAGCTTCGTCAATTGCTCGGCTGGCTGGACTGGATACCGGTTAGAATCACCTTGTTTGCCTACATGATCAGCGGCAATTTTGATGAAGCCTTGCAGGCTTATCGGCACGGTGCGACAACGGCAGTGGATATCTATGAACAAAATCTTGAACTGTTACAGCAGGTCGGAGAAATGGCTATCCATTTACCGGAAGTGATCGATCATCATCCGTTGGCAGTCACGTCACTGAGAAAAGCACGCGGTCTGGTGTTACGATCCTTGGTGGTCTGGTTATTGATTGTGGCGGCTACAAGCTGGATTTGAGGCATAAAAAAAGCCTGTTTTCGAGAAGATCGAAAACAGGCTTTTGCAATCAAGGCCTCAAGCTCGGATATCGGCTTGCACCCAAATTCAGCTTTTGCGTGTTCTCCGCAGCAGCGTCATCCCCAGAATACCCAGCCCGAATAAAGCCAGAATTGAAGGTTCCGGAACAGATCCTGTAGGTGGTGGAATAGATCCTGCGGTTTTTACTCCATACAGAGACATTTTTGTCAGTGCCAGCGTTTCTAAGGGTGTTTTAAAATCGAATTGGGTATCCCATCCGCCGCTTATTGAAGCATTCGCGGCGCCATCGAAAATATAAGCACCCCATATTGCAGGTGAGCCTGGCAGAGTTGATGAGGGATCTGGACTGTAATTTAAAGTCAACAGAAAGTCGTCAAAATCAGTGGTATCTACAAGCGATGAAAATGCCCAGGTGCCTGAGGTATTGGCTGCGTTGGCAGTTAATGAAATCTCGCTACCCAGACTGTCTCCAATAAATTCAAAGGATTGACCGTCGAGTTCATAGGAGTTTAAAGGGTCGTCATTACCAAAAAATATCCCTTTGCATTGATTGGCCCCGCCAGAATCTCCGGTGATACCCGATTTATCACAATTGGGCGCAGTCGTGAGATCGATCACTGCCGCGAAGGCAGCGTTCGAGATTAATAAGGTACAACTCAAAAAAAGTGCATTCAGGTGTTTCACCGGTTTTCTCCCTAAAAGTTTGAAACAGTTCACGGTTTCAAGCAATTTTCAGGCCCATGAGTCTAAGGCTTTTTAAAACAGCAAGATAGCTATCTGAATTATTAAAGTCATACGGAAACTGTAAAAAAATCTGACAATATATTCGTTGTAACTGTCAGTTTTCTTTACGATGGGCTATCCACCGTAGCTTGTTTAATGGCTTTCAGTGCCGGGGTCTCAAGCTGGCATTGTTGAGCCATTTTGCAGGCACGATCAAGACGTGCCGGGGCACTTCGGCCCATGCATTGGTGTTCGGGGTCGCCATCAAAAGCGGCCAGTACGGCTGCGAGCAGGCGATCCCGCTCAAAGACTTTGCCGGTCAGGCATTGCTGAATCGCCAGCACATCATCGAAAACCTGATTCATTACTACCGCATGGTCATCCCATAACTTTTTGACCGTTCCGCCGACTTTGAGGCCACAAATATTGGTGGTCAGGATGTACATGTTTTTTCGTACCAACTCGAACAGCATATCTTGCTCGGTCTGGATGATTTCGACCGGAATCTGCAGCGTTGCCAAGGCCTGTTGAATGATTTCAGCTTTTGGGCCATGTGCGGGTGATGGCACCAGAACCTTGTAATCCATTTCGGGCTTTTTCTCGAACCAGACCGAGATGATGGTGGGGTCAGTCAAATTCTTGTCTTGCCAGTCTCGGGGCAGTAATTCATTTTGTAGCAATACGGCCTTATCGCGCCAGACATCGGGCAGGTTATCGAGCGTGGTGGGCAAGTCCTTTTCTCCGACAGCGATCAGCACCAGCTCGGGTTGCGGGTATTGCTCGGCGACACTTGATGGCGATTGCTGTCGATTGACGGGGATGACCGGATGCGAAGCTTTGAGAAAACCGCGGGAAAAAACGCTGCCCATTTCGCCCAGGCCGATGATGATGATTTCTTTTTTCATGTCGCTGTAAGTGTTTAATAATATTAGCAAATTATATCAAAAGCTTTATTTTAAATCAGACTGCATTTAGTCAGGAAACTTGATCTGGATTAATTTAAAATATGGCGTTTGAATGGTAGTGTTAGCCCGATGAGCCGAAGCCCGTTTTTAGATATTGCCCTGCAAGCCGCGCGAGCGGGCGAAGAAGTAATCCGTCATTATTACGATGCGAATGTCAAGGTCACCATGAAGGAAGATTACACCCCGGTGACGGTGGCGGATGTCGAAACAGAACAAAAAATCAAGGAAGTGATTCTGGGTGAATATCCGGATCATGGCTTTTACGGTGAAGAAACCGGGCATAGCAATCCCGATGCAGAATATACCTGGCTGATCGACCCGATCGATGGCACCAAGAGCTTTGTTCGCCAGTACCCTTTTTTCTCGACCCAGATCGCTTTGATGCACCGGGATGAATTGATTGTGGGTGTGTCCAATGGTGTGATGTTCAATGAACTGGCCTGGGCCAGCAAGGGTGAGGGCGCGTTTCTTAATGAGCAACCGATCCGGGTCAGCGAGGGGATCGAAGATTTGCGCGATGCGGCTTTGTCGATGGGTAATATTGCGACGCTTGCGAGCGATACCAGGCGTTGGGCAGGTGCAGGCAAGCTGGCTCAGCAAGTCAATCGTACACGCGGCTATGGCGATTTTTACCATTACCATTTACTGGCTTCCGGCAAGATAGAAATTATTGTCGAATCGGATGTGAATATTCTGGATATTGCCGCTTTGTCGGTTATAGTCCATGAAGCCGGAGGGAAGATGACGGACCTGGAAGGTCAGGGCCTGACCCTGCAGACAAATTCAGTGCTGGCGGCCAGCAGTGACCATTTGTACCAGCAGGTATTTTCGTTAATCCACCTTTGATAGCGAACTGAAGTTTATTGATACACAAATGTAATACTGCTTTCACCTGCAACAACGGTGATTCCATTATATTTGTGAATGAGTAAAGGGAGACGGCAAGCTATTCGGGTGGTTGTATTTTTGGAGTAATGATATGTTGAAGATTATTGACGCACTGCCGTTGCCGCACTTTATTGTTTTGAGCCTGTTTCTGGGATTGGCTCCCTTTTTTCCGGAGCCGCATCTGGTTGAAAAGGTTCGTATGCTGTTCAATGGTGAATTGCAAAAGCCATTGGATATTTTCGACTTGCTGTTACACGGAGCACCCTGGCTGTTACTGATTACCAAACTCATGTTGATGGCGAACCGCAAAGGTGAGCAGGTTTCCTGATTTCCGCCCCGTCGTTTTGAGTGGTGCTGCAGCCGGATCGGTTGGCAGCGTTACTCCATTTCTACCCACACATCGCCGATAAATCCCTCTGCAGGTCTGTAGCGGGATTTATACGCCATTTTCTGGCAATTCTTGATCCAGTAACCCAGGTATAAATAGGGAAGGGCGCTTTCGCGGGTCAGACGAATCTGGGTCAGAATCGAAAAATGGCCGAGGCTGCGATCGGTTTCTGCCGGGTCGAAAAAGGTATAAACCGCCGATTGTCCCGTGCTGGTGTTATCCGTCACGGCAACTGCAAGTAATTTTTCATGCAAGCGGAATTCGATAAAGCTGGTGTCGGCCCAGTCACAGATCAGAAACCGGTGATAGTCGGCCCGCGTCGGGTTTTCCATACTGCCACCGGAGTGACGGTTGTTGATATAGCGCTGGTACAGCTCGAAATGTTCATCGACAAAAAGATTGTCCTGCTGCTGAATGACCAGATCGCTGTTTTTGCGCAACGTTCGACGGTCATTGCGGGAGAATTGATATTCTTCAACCGGGATGCGTAACGAAATACAGGCTTCGCAGCTCGGGCAGTGAGGGCGATACAGATACCCGCCCGAGCGACGAAAGCCATACTGAATCAATTCATCGTAGGTATCGCAATCCATATCGACATAGGGATTGGCAAAAGCACTGATGGATTGTTGTCCTGGCAGATAACTGCAGGGCTCCGGAGTTGATGCGTAGAAGTGTAACCGGGTCTGATCGTTCATTCTTATTTTAGAAAACGGCGGCCGGGCGGCCATAATTTTTAAACGGTATGGTCAGTGTAGTCCTGTGCGAATGATTTTCACGCAAAAAATGGAAAAATCTCTAAACAGAGTGATAACTGGTCATTTGGGCTGGATCGAAACCTGATCGCCAACCTGTACTTTTCCGTTTTTCCTGTGCAAGCCATTTTGTCCGACATAGATTTTACCGTTCTGGCGACGATAGGCAGCCAACTCCCTGAGCAATTCAGGGTGTTTTTCACCGCTACTCTGGTCGATGGATGGAATCACACAGCGAGAACAGGGTTTGACCAGATCGATAACCAGATCGCCGATGGAAATACTGGCCCAGTCATCTTCTCGGTGTGCAGGGCAACCCGACAGCACGATATTGGGTCGGAAACGTTTTATATCGACTGGTTCGCCCAGTTTTTCTGCCAGCAAATCGGCCGTGGACATTGACATGACCAGAATCGGAAAGCCATCGGCGAATCCGACAATCTGTTCATTATTCGCATAGCGTGGATCTACCTGCCGTTGTTGTGACAGCGGTAAATAAACCAGTTCGCACTGCGTGTTCAACTTGTCGCTGAACCATTCGCTGGCTTGCGCAGATACCCGGCTGGCCAGACAGCGGTCATTCCAGATTTGAACTTGAAGATAATCATCGTCCGCTTGCTGCAATGGGATTGCCAGTTCATCGTCGCTGGAATCGTATTGAACCAGCAAACTGTCGCCTGCCAGCCGCGTAGCGATGCGAGCCATGGCCGGAAGCTGTCGCTGGCTGAGGAATTCTCCCTGCGCATTGACCAGCATCCAGTGGCGATCGTGGCGAAAGCCGGTGTCCACCAGTTCAGCTGAATCCAGCGCATAACCCCGGCAGGATTTGATCGGGTAAGTGTAGAGAGAGTGGATTCGTATCGTCATGCGTCCAGTCCGAAAAACTGCCGGGTGGTATCGAGCACTTCTCCGGCCAGTTGTTCGACAGGCTTTTGTTGATGCTGTGCGACGCGCTGCAGAATATGCGGCAGATATTTGGGTAGATTCAGTTTGCCTTCTGGCTTTTCCGGCAAGTCCCGCGGCAGCAGATAGGGGGCATCGGTTTCGAGCATCAGGCGATCCGGCGGGATATCCCGGACCAGTGAGCGGAGTTCGAGGCCGCGCCGTTCATCGCATATCCATCCGGTGATGCCGATATGGCAATCCAGATCGAGCAGGGCATACAGCGCCTTTTTATTATCAGTAAAACAGTGTGCTACCGCGTCAGGCACCCGATCACGATATTCTTTCAGCAAGCTGCAGAAAGCATCGAAGGCATCTCGTTGGTGCAGGAAAAGCGGTTTTTTGATCTGGACTGCCAACTCCAGCTGTTGCTCGAAAGCGGAAAGTTGCTGCGGTCGAGGCGAAAAATCCCGGTTGAAATCCAACCCGGTTTCGCCAATCGCTTTTACTGATGGGTGAGAGGCGATGGTTTTGAGCTGCTCCAGCGTGTCAGATTGCCAGTGTCTGGCATCATGCGGGTGGACACCACAGGTGGCATACAACGCATCCGGATACTGCTGGCAAAGCTCGGTCGCCTGGCGGCTTTCCTCGACCGAAGTGCCAGTCACGATCAGCGTGCTAACACCTTCTGCAGCGGCTTCTGAAATCACTGTATCCACCCTTTTCATCAATCTCGGGTTGGTCAGGTTCACCCCGATGTCGATCATTTCTGTCACTGGCGGATACCGATGCCCCGGTTAAGCAGGCTCAGAGCAATGCTGAACAAGGCAATGGTGAAGATCATGATAATGATCAACGCGGTCGTGATATCGATGTCAGTAACACCCAGAAAGCCATAACGAAAGCTGTTGATCATGTACAGAATCGGGTTGCCGAGTGAAATATTTTGCCAGAATGGCGGCAGTAACTGGATCGAATAAAAGATTCCACCGAGATAAATCAGCGGCGTCAGCACGAAGGTAGGCACGATTGAAACATCGTCAAAACTCTTGGCGAAGATGCCGTTGATCAAGCCAGCCAGAGAAAACAGCAATGCAGTCAAAAACGCAACGCCGACTACCATTATCGGATTGTCGACCCGAAAGGAAGTGAAAAACAGGGAAGCCAGCGTAACCGCCAGACCGACACTCAGACCACGCGCAATACCTCCGGTCAGAAAACCGAGCAGGATCACCAGATTGGGTATCGGCGAAACCAACATTTCTTCGATGTGATGAGAAAACTTGGCGCTGAAAAAAGAAGATACTACGTTGGAATAGGAATTGGTGATCACCGCCATCATGATCAGCCCCGGCATGATGAAATCGATATAGGCCATGCCATCCATGCGGCCGATGCGAGCGCCGATAAGGTTGCCGAAGATGATGAAATACAGCGCCACCATGATCACCGGCGGAACAATGGTTTGCACCCAGATACGGCTGAAGCGCAATATCTCCTTACGCGCAATCGTCAGGTAAGCGATGCTATATCGTTGCAACGGGCTCATGCGGCTTGCTCTTTTTTATCGACCATCGACACGAATAGTTCTTCGAGGCGATTGACCTTGTTCCGCATGCTGTCGATTTGCAGGTTTTGTTGGTGTAGTTGCAAGATTACCTGATTTAGCGTCAACTGTTTTGGCACATCGACCTCGAGCGTATGTTCATCGACCTGACGAATGGCAAACTCGGCACTAATGGTCGGTAAATGTAATAGTTCTTCGCGCAGATACAGAATGAAGGTTTCGGTGTCGAGTGTACTGAGCAAAGCTTTCATGCTGGTATTCTCGATGATGTTGCCCTGGTCGATGATAGCGATGTTCTTGCACATTTGTTCGGCTTCTTCCAGATAGTGGGTGGTCAGGATGATGGTCGTGCCCTGTTCATTGATACGGCGCATGAATTTCCACATCGAACGACGCAATTCGATATCGACCCCGGCGGTCGGTTCATCCAGAATCAGTAATTCCGGCTGGTGAACCAGGGCACGCGCAATCATCAACCTGCGCTTCATGCCGCCGGAAAGCTCTCGCGCCTGCAGGTGTCGTTTATCCCATAAGCCCAACTCGCGTAGATAGACTTCGGTCTGCTTTCGAGCCTGACTGGCCGGTACGCCGTAATATCCCCCCTGATTGGCAATGATTTCCTGCACCGGCTCAAAGATATTAAAGTTAAATTCCTGTGGCACCACACCGATCTTGCGCTTGGCGTCGATTAACTCGCGATCCAGATCATGGCCAAAAACCCGAACGCTGCCCGAAGTCTTGTTGATCAACGAAGTGATGATGCCAATACAGGTTGATTTGCCAGCGCCATTCGGGCCGAGCAGGGCAAAAAAATCACCGCGTTGCACTTTCAGATCAATACCTTTAAGTGCGACAAAGCCATTTCGGTAAGTTTTGGTTAACTGGTTGATTTCCAGAGCGTACATGACGGCTTCCGAGAAAAAACGGAATTATAACAAGATCAATTTATTTTCCTGCTAAAAATGATCGCTGTGCTATAAAAACTGGGAAATAAAATCAACCGGTTGTGACATGCGCCATTTTCTGAATTCTCTTTTCGTAGTTCTCATTGAGCCTTCCAGTTCGCAGAAAAAGATCGTAATCCAGCAGCTCGAAGAAGTGGGTATTACCCAGTTTGAAGCCGTAGACACCGGGCAGGAGGCATTGGCGATCATCGACACCGAACAACCCGATCTGGTCATTAGCGCGATGTTTCTGGATGATATGACAGGCTCGGAACTGGTCAATGACATGCGTGATAACCCGGTCACCCGGGACACTCCTTTTATGTTGATTTCCTCCGAAACCTCCTTTGCCGTGCTGGACTCGGTCAAACAGGCAGGTGCCTCGGCCGTATTGCCCAAACCATTTAGCGCCCATGAATTGAAACGTGCGATTCTGATGATCATGGACTGGGAAAACCCCGATGCTCTGGAGTTGAATCAGCAAATGCAGGTTTTGCTGGTGGATGACAGCAAAATGGCACGGCGGATGATTTCAAGGACGCTGGAAAAGCTCGGGATCGGGGAGATTACCGAAGCGGAAAATGGCCGTGAAGCTGTGCCGTTATTACAAAGCCAGCACTTCGACCTGGTCGTGACGGATTACAATATGCCGGAAATGGATGGACATGAATTGCTGAAATTCATTCGCCAGATGAGCAATCAACCGGATGTACCGGTCATGATGGTGACCACGGAAGGAGATGAAAGCAAACTCCAGGCGATTCAGCATGAAGGCGTGTCGGCGATCATGGACAAGCCTTTTCAGGTTCAGGAAGTACGTTCGATGATGGAATCGGTTTTCAGCGAGACTGGTTAGTAAGGCCGATCACTCAATAACCATGCTGATAATCCGGACTCCACGGGTTATTGTGCAAAAAGCCGGCTGGTTTCTGTTCAGAATTTACCGATTCTTTCCACCTTTGTGCTTGGGTTACGGGGCTGGAAACTTCGGTGCTATCAAGACCGGATGCGGTATTGAAACGCGGCGTGGCATCGCTCGATGTCGACAGCCCGGAAGCCGATGTTGCGCGAGCAGTCAGGTATTTCTCTTGCAAACGGTGGAACTGTTTCAGTAATTCTTCTTCTTCGACCTGTAGACGACTGCTGTACAAACTATTATCCAGTTGATTGCCGGGTTGAATCAGAATCACCCAGGCAATGCCCGATAAAATGATAACTACCGATAGCATTAAACAGGTACTCAGGGTAAATTTGCTCATGTAGTTATCTGCGATTCTTTTATCTATTCTGTCTATTAGTATATTTAAATCTACTTATGCAAACAAGGAAATCCAAGAAACCTCATAAAATAAAGTTATATGTTATGGATGGCTGCCATTTGTGCCCCCAAATGGAGAAAATCTTTGGGAATATGCAAAATAAAGGATCGATTGATGCGCTTGATATCATCAATCTGGCTCATCAGCCGGAGCTTGCCCGACAAATGAACATCCGATCGGTTCCCTATTATTTTATTGATGGTGTCGGCTTTGGCGGCTTGAAATCGGAGCAGGAGATTGAGCAAATTCTGAATCAGGATACACAAAAAAACTGGCAGCAATTGATCGTCGAGGAATTATCCAGTGGTCAACTTGAGGCTGCCGAGACGTTGATTCGGCAACATGCGGCTGCTCGCGAAGCGATGTTGGAATTGCTGGGCAACGAACAAACCACACTGGTCGTGCGTATTGGCCTGAGTGCAGTAATCGAGTCTTTGGCTGCCGATGGGTTGCTGGATGATCAAGAGCCTGTTTTTCGCAAACTCGCATCCAGTGCTAACCCGGCCATCGCTCAGGATGCCTTGTACTATCTATCCTTGCTGGATAGCCCCACCAGCCTCAAAACACTGCAAGACATTGCGCAAGACCGCCAACACCCATTGTATTCCCAAGCCGGCGAAATCCTGCAGGAAATGCTGGATGACCAGGTTGTACATTAGGTCAGTGTCTGATCGCGCCGCATCATAATGGAAAGCGAATCCATAATTTTTACGCTGTTTCTGATTTTCTCCGGCGCTGCGCTGATCGCCACACTGGCACTTTCACTGCGCCAGTCCCTGATCATTGCCTACATCGCGCTGGGTTTGCTGATCGGCCCTTCCGGCTTTGCTTTGGTCCGCGATCCGACTCTGATCCAGAGCATCTCCGGCATTGGCATCATGTTTCTGCTTTTTCTGCTGGGCCTCAATCTGAATCCGCGCGACCTTTTTCGAACGGCCGCTGAAACCAGTCTGGTCACCGGAGTCAGTTCACTGGTGCTGCTGATCCTCGGTTTTGTTTATGCCCGGCTGATCGGATTCGCCGAGTTGGAAAGTGTCGTGATTGGTGCGGCTCTGATGTTTTCCAGCACCATCATTGGCTTGAAATTGATCCCGACCACGATTTTGCATCATCAGCACACCGGGGAGATCATCATCAGTATCCTTTTGTTGCAAGACATTATTGCCATCTTGCTGTTGCTCGCGCTGGAGAGTTACAGTCAATTGTCCGCCGGCTGGGGTGATATGCTGCTTCCACTGTTGGCTTTGCCAGCTCTGGTGCTGGCGGCATATCTGGTGGAGAGATTTATTCTGATACGCTTGATCCAGGCCTTCGACCGCATTCAGGAATATATCTTTCTGCTTGCGATCGGCTGGTGTCTGGGTATTGCCGAAGCCGCCGAATGGCTGGGGCTGTCTTACGAAATCGGCGCGTTTATCGCCGGAGTTTCGATCGCACGCAGCCCGATCGCGCTGTTCATTGCTGAAAATCTGAAGCAATTGCGTGATTTCTTTCTAATCATTTTCTTTGTTTCGCTCGGTGCCAATTTTGATTTGTCGGTGTTGCAGCAGATCTGGGTATCCGCTGTCGGTCTGATGTTGATTGCCATCCTCATCAAGCCTTTGCTGTATCGCGGCTTGCTGCGCTTCTCAAAAGAATCCTCTGGTCGCTCCAGCGAAGTGGCGGTGCGGCTCGGACAAATGAGCGAATTTTCGTTGTTGCTGGCGGTACTGGCCACCGAACTGCAAGTCATCAGCCGCGAAGCGGGATATCTAATCCAGTTCGCGACACTGATGAGTTTTATCATTTCATCCAGTTTCGTGGTGATGAAATATCCAACCCCGATCGCACTCAGCGACCGGCTGAGGCGGGATTAAATCAGTTTTCAGGTCTCATTTTTACTGTTATCCAGCGCAGGTGCTGCAGAGTTCAGTTTCGGTTCAGTTACGCTGGGTTAAGGTTGCACCAGCCTACACAAACGGAGTGAACCATGAATCCTATGAAATCTGAATTTAGCCAAAAATTGATTGTCCTGATTGCCGCGGCGGCACTGTCGACTGCAGCCCTGGCCGATGGTAAAAATCATCGCAAGGGACACAAGCACGAGCGCCATGACAGGGTCCATCAATCGCTGCAGGCCTACGGTAAAGTGATTGATGTGACCCCCATTTACCGTGAGGTTCGGGTATCGACACCGCGCAAGGAATGCTGGGATGAGCCGGTCAGAACCCGTCACACCCGGCGTTCTGCCAGCCAGGCCGGACCGACTCTGGTCGGTGCCTTGCTCGGTGGAGCCATCGGTCATCAAATTGGCAAGGGGCGTGGCAAGCAGGTCGCGACTGCACTGGGCACGGTCATCGGCGCACAGGTTGCAAACGATGCCAGCCGTCACAACCGGCATGACTCTTTCGAGCAATACACACGTTATGAAGAAGTCTGTGAAGTGACCGAGCGGGTCAATTACCAGCAGGTTATTGATGGATACCAGGTGACTTACAAGTACAAGGGCCAGCGATTCAACACCCGTATGCCGTATGATCCGGGTGATCGAATCAAGTTGAGAATCCGTGTTGAACCTGTGATTTAATAGCGCAATCATTGATTCGGAAAAACCATGAGAGCAATCGTAATTGAAGATGATCCGGATATTAACCGGCAGATCGTCGAACGACTGAAGCAGGAAGGATTCGCGGTCGACAGCGCGTTGGACGGTGTCGACGGATTGTACCTGCTGCAAGAATATCCTTGCGATGTCGCGATCGTCGATCTCGGCTTACCGAAAAAATCCGGCATGGAAGTTATTCGCCAGATTCGCGCCGAAGGCAAGGATGTGCCGGTACTGATTTTGACCGCGCGTGGACGCTGGCAAGACAAGGTAGAGGGGCTGGATGCCGGTGCCGACGATTATCTGGTCAAGCCGTTTCATCAAGAAGAATTGATGGCGCGCATCCGCGTGTTGATCCGGCGTGCGGCGGGCTGGTCTGACGCGACCCTGCAATGCGGCCCGATATCGCTGGACCCCTCCAGTCAACGCGTCACACTCGAGGGTAGCGAAGTCGAATTGACGGCTTTTGAATACAAGGTGCTCGAATACCTGATGATGCACAGCGGCGAAGTGGTGTCGAAAAGCGTGTTGACTGAACATCTGTACGATGATGAAAGTGACCGCGACAGCAATGTGATCGAAGTCTTCATCCGGCGATTGCGCCAGAAGCTCGATCCCGACGATCAGTTGCAGCCGATCGAAACCCTGCGCGGTCGCGGATACCGGTTCAATCTCGGTGCCGACAAAGCCGCTTGAATTCAGGCGATCCAGCCGCCAACAAAAAGGTAGATTTCCGGCGAAATGAATTCGATCAAATCCCGATTGATGCTGACTAGCCTGATCGTGCTGGTCGGCTTCATGGTGCTGACTGCGGTGGCGCTGGAGCGTGCCATTCGGGTTCGTATGCTGCAGGCTGAAGAAGACAAACTGACAGCCTTGATGTACAGCGTGCTGGCTGCGGTTGACCGCGATGCCAGTGGCTTGAGCATTACCGTTGCCGATGAGCGCTTGTTTGAAAGTGCATTGTTTGCCCCGGATTCCGGTCTGTACGCGCAACTATATGACCAGCAGGGCGAAATCTGGCGCTCACTTTCGACTGAGCTCGATTTTCCGCAAGTGCAGGATCTAAAGCCGGAACAATTACGTTTCAGTCAGCAAAACTTTGACGGCAAGCGCTGGTTTCAACTGGCGTTTTCGATACGCTGGCCCAATGTGCATGACAAACTCAGTCTCTATCGGCTGGTGTTGTGGAAGGATGCTGGTGATTTTCAGGCTCAATTTTCGGCCTTCCGTCAAACCCTTTGGCTCTGGTTGCTGGTCACCATCGCGCTGCTACTATTGCTGATGTGGCTGGTGATGCTGTGGAGTCTGCGTCCTTTGCGCCAGATCGGTGAAGAATTGAAAGCGCTGGAAAACAACCGACAGCACCGCTTCGATGCGCATTATCCCAGCGAAATTCAGCCTTTGACGCAAAACCTTAACCTGTTATTGCAACGTGAGCAGCATCAAATGCAGCGTTACCGGCATGCGCTGGATGACCTGGCTCACAGCCTGAAAACACCGCTGGCGGTGCTGCAGGGTTTTAGTGAAAAAGATCAGTTGTGTGCCGATGACCTGGCTTCGCTCAACGAACAAAGCCAGCGCATGAACCAAATCATTACCTATCAATTGCAAAAAGCGGCGACTGTCGGCGGGGAGTCGATCAGTCCATTGCAGTCGTTCAATCCGCTGGTGGAAAAAACCGTCAATGCGCTGCGCAGGATCTATCGCGATATCGAACTGGAAATGGCATTGAAGGCCACGCGGAAAAGACAACTGCGGCTGGATGAAAGTGATCTACTGGAAATTCTCGGTAACCTGATTGACAACGCCTGCAAATACGGTAATAGCAGGGTTCGACTGACCAGTCGCATAGAAGATGAGTTCATGTGCCTGTGGATTGAAGACGATGGTGAAGGTCTGGATAAAGAACAGTTGGAGCAGATTCTGGCGCGCGGCGCGCGGCTGGATCAAAGCCGTGAAGGGCAGGGGATTGGTTTGGCAGTAGTCAAGGAAATTGTCGAGGCTTACGACATCAACCTGAAGTTTGGACAATCCTGGATGGGTGGTTTGAAGGTCGAACTGTGTTTCAGGAATTGACCGTCAAAGCCAGCCACAGGCCATAAGCCAGAATCAATGCACCGGGCAGATACAGTAGGCGCTCAAACTGTCGATTGAACGGGGTGTAGGATTTTCTGTGGTTACGGATAGGTTGCTGTCTCATCTCTGTTCTCCCTGATCATTCTCTGTGTTCGACCCGAAGTTTAGGACAGGGTTTGAAAATATTTTGTCGATGAGTGCTCTAATCCGGCAGAAATTTGAATAAATGGATGAACGGTATCTGCTTTCTGCAATAAGCGACAGCTGACGTGCTCCGCTACACAAACACTGCAGCGGTAGAAAAAGACCTGGCTTTTTTCGGTACGGGATGACTCGACAAGATGCATGGTTGAGTGGCAATGCGGGCAAATCATGGCTTTTCCTCCATTCGCTGCGGGTTGGTTTCGTGCTCGGAATCGGGTTTGGGAAAGTATAGGAAGATTTGGCTTGATAACAAGATATAGTAGGCATATTTAGTTTGTGGCTACTATATCTAGTGATTGGGTGGGCAAAACCCGCGGTTGGGCCAAAATCTGAAATGACTGGTTACACAGAAACTTGCGTACTCAGCTTAAAGTAATCTGTCAATTGAGGGTGCCGGTTTGTTGTTGATTTTTTCCGACCAGCGGTTTTCGGTTTGATCCCGATCGGTAGCAGATTTGGGGTCAACGTATTGCCTTGAAGCCGATATCGTTGCGAAAATAAGCGCCGGGCCAATCGATGCTGTGAACGACTTGATAGGCGGCTTGCTGCGCCTGTTTGACATTGTCGCCGAGCGCGACCACGCACAATACACGCCCGCCATGACTGACGACATTACCCGCTGAATCGAGCCGCGTACCGGCATGAAAAACCTTAACTTCATCAGTTTCTGCGGGAATATTGCGGATGGCTTCTCCTTGCTGGTAAGCACCGGGATAGCCGCTTGCTGCCATTACCACGCCCAGTGCCACGCGGTCATTCCAGATCGTAATCTGTTGATCCAGTTTGCCTTCGACGGCAGCCAGACAATGCTCCACCAGATCGGATTTCAAGCGCATCATGATGGGCTGGGTTTCCGGGTCGCCAAAGCGGCAATTGTATTCCAGCACTCTGGGCGTTCCATCGGATGCGATCATCAGGCCAGCGTAGAGAAAGCCGTGGTAGGGCTTGCCTTCCGCGGTCATGCCATCCACCGTCGGACGGATCACTTCATCGATGACCCGCTGCGCCATTTCATCGGTCACGATCGGCGCGGGTGAGTAAGCCCCCATGCCGCCGGTGTTGGGCCCGAGATCACCGTCGTCGCGTGCCTTGTGATCCTGAGAAGTGGCCATCGGCAAGATATGTTCACCATCGACCATGCAGATAAAGCTGGCTTCTTCGCCGTGCAGAAACTCTTCGATCACCACGCGGTGTCCGGCTTCGCCGAAAGCATTACCGGCCAGCATGTCACGCACGGCTTCGATGGCCTGTGCGTTATCCTGCGCCAGTATCACCCCTTTGCCGGCTGCCAGCCCATCGGCCTTGATAACGATCGGCGCGCCTTTTTCCTCGATATAGGCGATCGCGGGTTCGATCTCGGTAAAGCTCTGGAAAGCCGCGGTCGGAATGGCATGACGCTGCAGGAAATCCTTGGTGAAGGTTTTCGAACCTTCCAGTTGCGCCGCAGCCTGGCTGGGGCCGAAAATTTTCAAACCCTTGCCCTGAAACAGGTCGACCACGCCGATGACCAGCGGGGCCTCCGGCCCGACTATGGTCAGGTCGATCTGCTCGCTGAGTGCAAAATCACACAGTGTTTGAATATCGTCCGCCGCGATATCGACATTGGTCAGTTTGTCCTCCAATGCGGTACCGGCATTGCCGGGGGCGACAAAGACTTGCGACACCATGGCTGACTGGGCCGCTTTCCACGCCAGCGCATGTTCACGGCCACCGCCGCCAATAATCAAAACCTTCATCGGAACCTCGCCTGATCAGTGTCGGAAATGACGCATTTTGGTGAACACCATCGACATGCCGTGTTCGTTGGCGGCATCGATCACTTCCTGGTCGCGCATCGAGCCACCGGGCTGGATGATCGCGCTGATGCCGGCTTTGGCAGCGGCATCGATACCATCGCGAAACGGGAAGAAGGCATCCGATGCCATCGCCGAACCGGATACTTCCAGCCCGGCGTGTTCGGCCTTGATACCGGCGATGCGAGCGCTGTTGATGCGTGACATTTGCCCGGCTCCGACGCCGATGGTCATCCAGTCCCGGGTGTACACAATGGCGTTGGACTTGACGAATTTGGCGACCTTCCAGCCGAACAGTAAATCACGCATTTGCGCGTCGTCCGGTTGTTTTTCAGTCACCACTTCGAGGCTGTCGTACAGTTCCAGATCGGCATCCTGCACCAGTAATCCGCCATTCACGCGTTTGCTGTCGAGGCGATATTCCGGGTCTTGCCATTGTCCGCTGGCGAGCAGGCGGACATTCGGTTTGCTGGCGATGATTTCGGCGGCGCCGTCATCTACACTCGGCGCGATAATCACTTCGACAAACTGGCGGTCGATGATGGCTTGCGCGGTATGTTCATCGAGTGGTCGGTTGAATGCGATGATACCACCGAAGGCCGATTCCGGGTCGGTAGCGAAAGCACGGTCGTAAGCAGTCAGAATATTGTCGGTGGTGGCAACTCCGCAGGGGTTGGCGTGCTTAACGATGACACAACTCGGTTCATCGAATTGCTTGACGCATTCCAGCGCGGCGTCGGTGTCGCCGATATTGTTGAATGACAGTTCCTTGCCGGAGAGTTGTACCGAGGTTGCGATACAGGGCTCCTTGAGATTGCTCTCGGCATAAAACGCGGCATTTTGATGCGGGTTTTCGCCATAGCGCATGCCTTGTTTATGGTGATATTGAAAAGTGATGGTGCGTGGAAAGCGGCGATCTTGCTCGGGCTGCACCAGGCGACCGAAGTAATTGGCGATCGCGCCATCGTAGCTGGCGGTATGCTCAAACGCCTTGATTGCCAGCGAAAAGCGGATGTCATCGCGGATGGCACCATTGTTTTCGGCGATTTCCTGCAAGACGGTGGCGTAATCGAGCGGGTCGACCACCACCGTGACGCGGGCATTGTTTTTGGCAGCAGAGCGGAGCATGGCCGGGCCGCCGATATCGATATTCTCGATGGCGTCCTGCAGTGTGCAGTCCGGATTGGCGACGGTTTGTTGGAACGGGTACAGGTTGATGACGACCAGGTCAATTGGCAGGATTTCATGTTCAGCCATTACCTCGTCATCGGTGCCGCTGCGTCCGAGCAAGCCACCATGCACCCTGGGATGCAGGGTCTTGACCCGGCCATCCATCATTTCGGGGAAGCCGGTGTACTGTGCAATTTCGGTGACCGGGATGCCATCCTCGGCGATCATTTTGGCGGTGCCGCCGGTTGACAGCAACTCTACGCCCTGTTGGTGCAGGGTGCGGGCGAGATCGAGAATGCCGGATTTGTCGGATACGCTCAGCAGGGCGCGACGAATAGCGGGGGCGTCGGTCATGGGTTCGTCCATCAGATAAAAACAGCGCATTATAGAGGAAGCACTGTTTAACATGAAGAAGACAGACGAAATATTCAGGACAGCCGGCAAGCCTCGGCGTCAGGGAATAATCTGATACTGCTTGAGCTTTTTTCTCAGTGTACCCCGGTTGATGCCGAGACAACTGGCGGCTTTGGATTGATTATGGTCGCAATGATTCATTACGGTATCGAACAAGGGTTTTTCGACTTCACCTATGACTTTGTCATACAGGTTACAGGGAACCTCGCCATCCAGATCGGCAATGTATTGCGTTAATGCGGAAATAACCGATTGCTGCAACGTCGAATTTTTATTGTGAGTGTCGCTTTTCAAGTTATGTTCTCTTTTCTTTTCCGGAGCTCGCGCATTGCCCATACCCGCCGGAATCCTGCTCTCAAGGTGGCCTGTACTGATTCAGGCCGTATCGAGGAACCGTAAAAACACAGATATTTGCTTTACCGATGCACCGCTGAAAAAGTGGGCAAGCAACTAAAACAAATGCCTGTACTCTGTGAGTTCCATCCAGTGTTTTGTGTTGACGGTTAACTGACTGCGGCCAATTGACTGTCGCTTATTCGATCAAAACATTGATGAATCAAAGTTGTCTGCTGGCGGGTGGATTCTGCAGCCATGATTTGTGGCCGGATATATTGCCGGTATACCGGTTCGTCGCCCATCTGCCAGTTGATATGCTTTCGTGCCACTCTCAATCCCTGAAATTCACCATAAAATTGATACAGGTTGTTCAGGTGTTTGAGCAGCACGGATTTTCTTGTTATCAGCCCGGGTTGCTGCAGTTGCTGGCCGGTTTCCAGATAATGACGAATATGCTGGAAAATCCACGGTCTTTTCTGCGCAGCGCGGCCGACCATAATAGCATCCGCGCCGCTGAAGTCCATGACCGTTCGTGCCTTTTTTTCCGAGTCAATATCGCCATTGGCGATCAACGGGATGGATACAATGTCTTTCAGCATACGCAGGCTGTCAAATTCTGCCTGACCGAGAAATTTATCTTCCCGGCTGCGGCCGTGCACGGTGAGTGCAGCAATGCCGCTTTGCTCGGCAATGCCTGCAATACGAGCAATATTTTTGTGCTGGCGCGCCCACCCGGTGCGGGTTTTCAATGTTACCGGCACATCGACGGCCGCAACCACGGCTTCGAGGATACGACCGACCTGTTGTTCGTCCTGCAGCAGTGCCGAACCTGCCGCTAGGCAGCAAACCTTTTTGGCCGGACAGCCCATGTTGATATCGATGATCTGGGCGCCGAGATCGACATTGTAGCGGGCTGCATCGGCCATGGTTTGCGGATCTGCCCCGGCGATTTGTACGATCACCGGTTCCGGTTCACCCTGATGGTCGGTGCGCAACATCGATTTTCGGGTGTTGCGCAACTCGGCCTTGCTGTTGACCATTTCCGATACCGTCATGCTGGCGCCGTGTTCCCGACACATCTGGCGAAACGGCCGATCGGTGACGCCGGCCATCGGTGCCAGTGCCAGCGGGCTGTCAAACTGGTAGGGGCCAATCCGGAAAGTCATCGGAAAAACTCGAATTCGTAGGCCAGTGCGGTATTACCCGGGTCTTTTAATTCGAGCCGAAACGGTACAGATTTTCCGGGTGCTAGCCGGCTGATCGATGGGTCCGCCAGATATTGCTCCGGCTCGAACAGGCGGCTGGCGATGAAGTTTCCCGACTGGTCGGACAGGCTGATCAATAAACGGGGCAACGGCTGTGAAAAGGGTGCCTGATTGACAAATGAACCACTCACCATCAGCGCGTCGGGCCGGGTCGGATGGGTGAAGATATTTCTTTCCAGCAGGCGAAACTGGGAAGCATTGAAAAACTTTTTCTCATCACAGGGCAGAATCTGGCACAGGCTGAGGATTTGCGGTTGGTAATGCACAGAAGAAATCAGTGCATACCGCTGATAATAAATGACTTGAACAATTGCCAGAATCAATAAAATCAAAATGCCAACGAACCACAGCAACGGTTTCAGATTGGTCGGGCTTTTGTGGCCGTCTCCATACATGGCTTGATGCAGCGAGACCGATTCACCCGCGTCGCCTGAGGATGTATCTGTTCGGGTCGATAGCGAATCGGTTGGCGATTCGTGAGAGCTGTCGTCGGGCGCTGTCTCGGGAGGAGGGGTATCGGGTAACAGCTCGACCGGTTCGCCGTGGTAATTTTCCAGGTTAAGAAGAGCATTGAATTCTTTTTGGCAAACGCCACAGCGTACCCGTCCAAAACCGCTCTCCAGTTCGGCGGAAGTGACACGAAATACACTGCCGCAATTCGGGCAGGTAGTTTGCATGGTGTCATTCAGTTGTACCCGGTTACTCATTGTAGTCGTCAACTGTGTTTGCGCTTACCGCTAATGCGGCACCAGCCGTCTTCTTCGGTGACCGCATCCAGATCAAAATCGCGAGCATAGGCTTGCACTACAGACTCGGCCTGTTGCGGCAGAATGCCGGATAATACCAGTTGTCCACCCGGCTTTGTCAATGCAGCCAGTTGCGGCTCGAGTTCGACCAGCGGCCCGGACAGAATATTGGCGAGCAGGTAATCCACCGCTTCGGTTTGCATGGCTTCGGGCAGGGTGATGTGCAGGTCGGCGGGGTCGATGGCATTGCGTCTTGCATTTTCTTCGGTCGCAAGCAGCGCCTGTGGATCTATGTCGGTGCAGCGAACCGAGCTTGCCCCGAGCTTGAAGGCGGCGATGGCGAGTATGCCCGAGCCACAGCCGAAATCGAGCACGCTTTGTCCGAGCGGTGGATGTTGTGCCAGAAATTGCAGGCACAGTGCGGTGGTGGGATGCGTGCCGGTGCCAAAGGCGATGCCGGGGTCGAGAATGATATTGCAGGCAGTGGGGTCAGGGGGTTGGTGCCAGCTGGGACAAATCCACAGGCTATTGCCGAAAGCAATCGGTTGAAACTGGTCGAGAAAGGCGCGTTCCCAATGTTGGTTTTCGAGTTGCTGTTTGCGGATGCTGGCGATTTGATGGGCCGGCAATCGGCGCACCAGATCATCGTATAAATCTTCTATATTTCGGGTTTGTTCGAACAGGCCGGTCAATGTGGTGGTGGACCAGAACGGCGTTTCGCCAGGGGGCGGTTCATAGATCGGTTCATCATGTGCATCGCCAAGCGTCAGGCTGAGTGCGCCCAGTTCCAGCAGAATATCTTCAGTGGCTTCGATTTCGGCCGGGGTACACTCGAGGGTCAGTTGCCACCACGACATCAGTGCAGGACCGGTTGCGATAATTTACGACAGGCAGCCACTTAGTGAATGCCGAGTTTCTTTTCCAGATAATGGATATTCGTGCCACCGGCGGCGAAGTTGCCATCACTGATGATGTCCCGCTGCAGGTCGATATTGGTTTTGATGCCATCGATGATGATTTCCGACAAGGCACCCTGCATGCGGGCGATGGCGGATTCGCGAGTATCGCTGTAGGTGATCAGTTTGCCAATCATCGAATCGTAGTAGGGTGGCACCACATAGCCATTGTAAATGTGGGTATCGACGCGCACACCGGGACCGCCGGGTGCATGAAACATGGTGATTTTGCCGGGGGAAGGCATGAAGGTTTTGGCATCCTCGGCATTCAGACGGCATTCGATGGCATGGCCTCGTACGATGATGTCTTCCTGCTTGTATTTCAACACGCTGCCAGCGGCAATCGAAAGCTGTTCGCGGATAATATCGACATCGGTGATCATTTCCGTGACCGGGTGTTCCACCTGCACTCGGGTATTCATTTCGATGAAATAAAATTCACCATTTTCATACAGAAATTCGAAGGTGCCGGCGCCTTCGTAACCGAGGTCGACGCAGGCTTGTGCGCAACGCTCGCCGATAAACGCGCGCTGTTCTTCGGTGATGCCGGGTGCCGGCGCTTCTTCGACAACTTTCTGGTGTTTGCGTTGCATCGAACAGTCTCGTTCGGCGAGGTGGATGGCATTGCCATGCGCATCGGAAAGTACCTGGATTTCGATATGACGCGGGTTTTCCAGAAATTTTTCCATGTAAACCACATCGTTATTGAAGGCTGCACCGGCTTCGGTTTTGGTCAATTGAATTGAGTTCAACAGGCTGCCTTCGGCGTTGACTACGCGCATTCCGCGTCCGCCACCACCACCGGCTGCCTTGATGATGACCGGGTAGCCGATTTCGCGGGCCATTTCCAGATTGCGCTCCGGATCATTGCCCAATGGGCCATCCGAACCAGGTACGGTGGGCACATTGGCTTTTTTCATGGCCTTGATTGCGGCGACCTTGTCTCCCATGGTGCGAATCGAGTGGGCACTGGGGCCGATGAATTTGAAACCGCTGGATTCGACCTGTTCGGCAAATTCGGCATTTTCCGATAGAAATCCATAGCCCGGGTGTATCGCCGAAGCATTGGTGACTTCGGCGGCACAAATGATCTGCGGGATGTTGAGGTAACTGTCCATCGAGGATGGCGGGCCGATGCAGACGGATTCATCCGCCAGCCGCACATGTTTGAGATCGCGGTCGGCAGTGGAATGCACGGCGACGGTCTTGATGCCCATTTCTCGGCAGGCTCGCAAGATACGCAAGGCAATTTCGCCACGATTGGCGATAACAACTTTTTCCAGCATAGCAGGCGGCCTCTATTCGATGATAAACAAAACCTGGTCAAATTCGACCGGCTGGCCATTCTCTACCAGAATTTGCTTGATCGTGCCGGCCCGGTCGGCTTCGATCTGGTTCATCATTTTCATCGCTTCAATGATGCACAGGGTATCCCCGACATTGACTTTTTGGCCGACTGTGACAAAGGGACCCGCTGTAGGAGATGGTGCCGCGTAAAATGTGCCGACCATGGGCGAGCGCACTTCGTGGCCACTGGCAACTGCTGCGGACTCTGCCGCAGGTACCGCTTCTGCCGCAGCAACCGGTGCGGCTGCCAGCGGCGCGGGGCTGCTCATCTGCACTTGCGGCGCAACGGTTGAATGGCGACTGATGCGCACCGATTCTTCGCCTTCTTTGATTTCGAGTTCTGCAATGCCGGATTCTTCCAGCAGTTCGATCAATTTTTTAACTTTGCGTATATCCATGGAATTCTCTGTAATTTTTGTTTGGACGTTTTTCAATCCACGCAACGCGCAATGGCCGCGTGCAATGCCAGTAGATAGCTGTCTTTTCCCAGCCCGCTGATGACCCCGATGGCGATATCGGATAAATACGAATGCTGTCTGTAATCTTCCCGTGCATGAACATTGGACAAATGCACCTCGATAAACGGAAGTTTACAGCCGAGAAAAGCATCCCGGATCGCAATACTGGTATGGGTGAATGCGGCGGGGTTGATAATGATGAAATCGCAACCCTGCTCACGTGCCTGATGAATGCGGTCAACAATTGCGCCTTCGTGATTGGACTGGAAATGGGTTAATTGCACTGCATTATCCCGCGCCAGATCAGCCAGTTCGCGGTTGATGGTGTCGAGAGTATCCTGGCCATAGAGTCCGGGTTCGCGCTGTCCCAGCAGGTTCAGATTAGGGCCGTGGATGACCAGAATGTCGGGCATGTCGGGTGTCGGTGTCAGGGTGGATTCTAAAGCTGTTAATTGTCACATAGCAGCAAGATCGTGTCCAGTTTCACGATGTTCGATGCAAGATTTTTATTCGCTGGCCAGCAGTCGATCGATTTCCTGTTGCAGTTGCGGCTGGGTGACTTCGCCGCTATGGCGGTACACGATGTTCCGATTTTGGTTCAGAATGGCGGTAAAGGGTAAGCCCGAACTGCTGTTGCCAAAGAATTGATTCAGCTGCTTTGCTTCGGACTGCACCAGTAATAGCGGGTAATTTATTTGGTAATCCATCTGGAATTTGACCACGTTTTCGACTGCGTCAAATGACAGCCCGATGATCTGCAGATTTTTTGCATTGTCTCTCTGTAACTGGATCAGGGCGGGTACTTCACGGCGACACGGTGCACACCACGGCGCCCACAGGTTGATCATCAACAAAGGTTGTTTCCATTCGCTTAGGTGCCGAGGCTGGTAGCGGACATCTTTCAGTACGATATCTTCAAAACGCCATGGGGTTGTTGCCTGACTGCTGGATGTCGGTTTGGCGCTGATAAATTTCGGCGACGGATTTTGCCAGAGATAGACAAACAGGCCGCCCAGCGCGGCCAGTGTGCTGAAAGTCAGCACCAGCAGGGTTTGCCGATTCATCGCCGGTCTTATTTCAGATGTGCGAATTTGACGATATGGGCGGCGAATTCTTCTCCACTCATTTCACCGACGACCCGGCTGCCCTTGACTTCTTTACCTGTTCGGTCATAAAAAATGATGGCTGGCGGGCCATAGATGCCCAGCGATTTCATCAAAAGCTGGTCGGTTTTGTCGTTCGCCGTAACATCGGCCTGAATGGTGACATAATCTTCCAGAGCTGCCAGAACAGCCGGATGCTTGAAAGCGTATTTTTCCATTTCCTTGCAAGAGATACACCAGTCGGCATAAAAGTCGAGCATCACCGGTTTGCCCTGAGCCGAGGCTTCGGCCAGTGCTTTTTGCAAGCCTTCCTGCCCCTTGATGCGGGTAAATTCGACATGCGTCTTCATCGGCATCGCCGCGCTGCCACCGGGCAAAGCGCTGTACACGACCGGGCTGCCTCCGCCGAGACCTTTCAATGGCTGGATCAAGTCTTTGCTGCCGGCTGCTACGCCATACAGGTAAAACAGGCCATATGCCAGCAGGATAATGCCGAGGCCTTTCCACAGTTTCTTCCAGCCACTACTACCTTGCGGGATGGCTTCGAGCGCCCCCATGTAAATCGCGGAGACGATGATCAGCATCGACATGAACAGCATGGTGAAAGCGGTGGGCAGAATGCGCTCGAGCAGCCAGATGGCAACCGCGATCAGCGCGACGCCGAAGAAAGCCTTGACGGTATCCATCCAGGTGCCCGCGCGTGGCAGGTATTTACCCGCACTGGTGCCGATCAGCAATAACGGCAGGCCCATGCCGAGTCCGAGTGCGAATAATGCCAGCCCTCCGAGTACGACATCCTGGGTTTGCGAAATGAATACCAGCGCGCCGACCAGCGGAGCGGTGATACAGGGGCCGACGATCAGGGCGGATAACATACCCATGATGCCGACCCCAATCAAATTGCCGCCGCGTTGCTTGTTACTGAATTCAGTAAGACGGCTCTGGATGAACGAGGGCATTTGCAAGTCGTAAAAGCCGAACATCGAAAGCGCCAGCAAAACGAAAACACCGGCGAAAAAGCTCAGTATCCACGGATCCTGGAACCACGCCTGGATATTGAATTCAGCGCCGAAATAGCCGACCAGTGAACCGGCGATGGCATAGGTGATGGCCATCGCAAGGACATATACCAGCGATAGCGAAAAGGCTTTGCGGGTATTCAAGTCTTCACCCTGACCGGCGATGATGCCGGACAGGATCGGAATCATCGGAAATACGCAGGGGGTAAAGGTCAGCAACACACCGGCCAGAAAGAAAGAGCCGATAATCAGGATCAGGCTGCCACCGGCGATGATGTTGGTAAATTCATCCTGCTCGGTCTGGCCCAGCGGGGCGGAAGCGCCGGCGGGCAGGGTTTGCTCTGGCGCTGTGGTTGCAGGCTGTTGGCTAGTACCGGATGATGAGGGTTTCGCTTTCGGGCTTTGCGCACCTTGCGGGCGTTGCTCCGACACGGTGACGGTTTTTTTCGCCAGATCGACACTCAGGTATTTGGTGATCGGTGGATAGCAGATTTTATCTTCAACACAGCCCTGATAACCGAAAGAAAGAACGGCTTGCTGGCTGGCGCCGGGCTGCAATTGCAAAGGGATGGGAACACTGATCTGGTCGTGATACACGATCATTTCACCGAAGAATTCATCGTTTTTCAGATCACCATCGGGCAATTGAATAGGCCCAAGCTGGATGCCGTCTCCCTGAATCAAATCGACCTTGAACTTGTCTTGATACAGATAGGTGTGCTTGTAAATCTTGATGTCTGCGCTGACCACATTGTTGCTATCTACGCGTGTACGCAACTGAAATGCGGTATCCGGCGCGGGAATTTCATCGTCTTCTTCCAGCCCGATATCACTACCAAGCGCCTGCAGCAGGGCCAGCGGGTCTTCCCCGGAATTGTTATTGCTGTTTTGTTCAGTGGCAGGGGGTGCCGATGTCTCTGTGGACAGCGTATCGGTGGCTGCCGAAAGCAGGCTTTGTAATTCATTGAGCCCCTGGTCAACCGTATTGGCGGCCATTTGCACTGGTGCCGGCGCGGCCTTGACGGCAGGGGCGCGATATGGAATTGCCGCCACCGGACCGGGGTTTGCGGGATCCAGATTCAGCGTCTCAAACAGTGGCGGGTAGCACACGCCAATATCGGCGCAACCTTGACCGACAGTTTTGATGCGTACGCTCGCAGGTCGCTGGCCAGCACCATAGCGAAGCGGAATCTCGATCGAAACCTGATCACGGTAGACTTCAACTTCACCGAAGAATTCATCGGATTTTTTGTGGCCCGGCGGGATGATCGGTTCATCCAGCGTAACTCCATCGGTTTCGGCATCGAATTTGAAAGATTTTCGATACATATAGTAGCCGGGCGCGATATTGAAATCGGCAACGATGCTGTCGCCATTTATCTGGCCGCTCAGTCGGAATGCCTGTTCAGGAGGGAGCAGTTCATCCTGTTGCGCCTGTGCGCCGCCAACAGCCAGTAAGAATAACAGTAATATCGCTTTGCAGAATTTCATTGAGTGTATCCTGTAATCCAGTTCAAATAGGGTGGGTGCCCGCCTTCGACCGGTAGTTGCAGTATCTCCGGGCATTCGTAGGGATGCGTCTGTTGAATCATTTGTTTGAGCGCATCACACTGATTGCGGGTCGTTTTGATGATCAGTTGATGTTCATGGCCATGATTCAATTCACCATCCCAATGATAGATAGACAGCATTGGCGGTAAAATGTTGACGCAAGCGGCGAGTTTTTTATTCACCCAGCTTTCAGCAGCCGCTCTGGCACCGCTTTCATCGGGCCAGGTGGTGAGCATTACAATGACTTGCGACAAAAATTTCTCCGGTGCGCTGAGCGTGTTATTGAAAAATGCCTTGAAGTTTTGCGTGATCAGCCCATATAGTAACTGAATCTCACACCAACCTGCCGTCTGTTTCGGCCAGCGCGTATTCTAGTCCCGAGGACATCATGTTTCCAGTACTTGCTTTGATCTTCCTAATTGTGCCCTTGCTGGAAATTTACATCCTGATTCAGGTCGGGCAAGTGATTGGCGCATTGTGGACTGTTTTTTTCGTGGTGTTGACCGCAGTCATCGGCATTCAGTTACTCAAGCAACAGGGTTTGTCGACCTTGATGCGCGCCCAACAAAAGCTGTCGACCGGAGAATTGCCGGCTGAGGAAATGCTCGAAGGCTTTGCGTTAGTGATTGCCGGTGCCTTTCTGCTGACCCCGGGGTTTTTTACTGATGCCTTCGGTTTTTTGCTGCTGATTCCACCGACTCGTAAGTTGATGATTCGCGCTCTTACGACCCGGCTGATCCGCTCAGGGCGATTCAATATGCACAGCGGCTACTGTGATCCGCAACAGTCGACATCTTCCTCATCCCGCTCCGGGCGCACCATCGAAGGCGTGAAATACCAGCGCGATGATGAGCAGTAAGTCTTCGGATCTGCATAGATTTGAATTTTTTTTTCTGCGCCCCTTGAAAGCCTGAACCCCCTCCCCATATTGCTTGACTATGCCGCTTTGCGGGCTATGATTAGCACTCGCAAAGCCAGAGTGCTAATTGCCTGCATGGCAGGCTTGTTTAACCAATCGATTAAATCATTAGGAGAATCCAAACAATGAATATTCGTCCCTTGCATGACCGTGTGGTCGTCAGACGTATGGAAGAAGAACGCACCACGGCCGGTGGTATCGTTATTCCCGATTCAGCCACAGAAAAACCCAGCACCGGAGAAATTCTGGCAGTGGGTAACGGCAAGATCACCGATTCCGGTGACGTGCGTGCACTGGATGTCAAAGTCGGTGACAAGATCATGTTCGGAAAGTATTCCGGTACGGAAGTCAAGGTCGAAGGCGAAGATTTGCTGATCATGCGCGAAGACGACATCATGGCTGTTGTTGAATAAATTTATCAGATAGAGGTTCACGAATAATGAGTGCAAAAGACGTAAAATTTGGTGATGATGCGCGCAGCCGCATGGTCAATGGTGTAAACACGCTGGCGAACGCCGTAAAAGTAACGCTCGGTCCGAAAGGTCGTAACGTGGTTCTGGACAAGAGTTTCGGCGCCCCGACCGTGACCAAAGACGGTGTCTCGGTCGCGAAAGAAATCGAACTCGAAGACAAGTTTGAAAACATGGGCGCGCAGATGGTGAAAGAAGTTTCTTCACAAACTTCTGACATCGCCGGTGACGGTACCACCACGGCAACCGTGCTGGCGCAGGCGATCGTTCGCGAAGGTATGAAAGCCGTTGCTGCAGGCATGAACCCGATGGATCTGAAGCGTGGTCTGGACAAGGCTGTGCACGCGGCCGTTGACCATCTGCATGGATTGTCTACTCCTTGCGCCGACAACAAGGCGGTAGCTCAGGTCGGTACCATTTCAGCCAACTCGGATGCCAGTGTAGGCGGCATCATCGCCGAAGCGATGGAAAAAGTAGGTAATGAAGGCGTTATCACCGTAGAAGAAGGTTCCTCTTTTGACAATGAACTGGATGTGGTTGAAGGTATGCAATTCGATCGTGGCTACCTGTCTCCGTACTTCGTAACAGATCAGAGCACTATGGCAGCCGATCTGGAAGACCCGATGATTCTGCTGTTCGACAAGAAAATCTCCAACATCCGCGATTTGCTGCCGATTCTGGAAGCCGTTGCCAAGGCCGGCAAGCCGCTGCTGATTATCGCAGAAGATGTAGAAGGCGAAGCTCTGGCTACGCTGGTGGTCAACTCGATGCGCGGTATCGTCAAGGTTTGCGCCGTGAAAGCACCTGGTTTCGGCGATCGCCGCAAAGCCATGCTGCAAGACATCGCGATTCTGACCGGTGGTCAGGTGATTTCTGAAGAAGTCGGCCTGAGCCTGGAAAAAGTTACTCTGGATGATCTCGGCTCAGCCAAGAAAGTGACTGTGTCCAAAGAAAACACCACCATCGTGGATGGTGCGGGCAGCACAGATGAAATTCAGGCTCGCATTACACAGATCAAGACCCAGATCGAAGAATCGACTTCCGATTATGACAAGGAAAAGATGCAAGAGCGTGTCGCCAAACTGGCCGGTGGTGTTGCCGTGATCAAGGTCGGCGCTGCGACTGAAATCGAAATGAAGGAAAAGAAAGCCCGCGTTGAAGATGCCCTGCACGCAACCCGTGCCGCAGTTGAAGAAGGCGTGGTTCCGGGTGGTGGTGTCGCATTGCTACGTGCTGCTTCCGCGATCAAGGATCTGGCCAGCGACAACCACGATCAGGATGTCGGCATCAATATCGCCCGTCGTGCGATGGAAGAGCCGATGCGTCAAATCGTCGATAATGCCGGTGATGAAGCCTCGGTTGTGGTCAATACTGTGAATGAAGGCAAAGGCAATTTTGGCTACAACGCTGCCAATGGGGAATATGGCGATATGATCGACATGGGTATCCTCGATCCGACCAAGGTGACTCGCAGCGCATTGCAAAATGCTGCTTCAGTAGCCGGTCTGTTGATCACCACTGAGTGCATGATTGCCGATGCACCGCAGGAAGCCGCTGCCGCGGCACCTGACATGGGTGGCATGGGCGGCGGCATGGGCGGCATGGGCGGAATGATGTAAACCCGCCTGTAACCCGGCTAAAAGCCCGATAGCCTACTGGCTATCTGTAAAAACCCCGCTGCTGTAAGTAGCGGGGTTTTTTTTGGGTCAACACATTGTATTTGACGCTCACAACAGGAAAAAGCGTCGAAATTGACCCAGATCGTTCACCCTTTCTCTTTTTCCCTCTAAAATGAAAAAGCTTATAACAAAAACAATCCACTTTATGGCAAATTCCATTTGCACAACGGCTTGATCTCAGGCGCCTGGAAACCAATGGGAATAAAATGACTGTAAAAATATTACAACGAATATTACTGCTGTTTTTTTTCACCATTTCTACACCTTTACAGGCGGTAGAGAAGCCGGTGGATATTCACCTCAGTTTTCAGCCTGACCTGAAAAATGGCAAGCGGGTGTATGAAATCTGTGCCACGTGCCACTTGCCGGAAGGCTGGGGAAATTCAGACGGGGGTTACCCGCAGATTGCCGGTCAGCACCAGAGTGTGTTGGTCAAGCAATTACTGGACATCCGCAGTGGATTTCGCGAAAACCCCGCCATGTATCCATTCGTGCAAGAGCGCACCATGGGGGGGTATCAGGATATGGCCGATGTGGTCGCGTATATTGCCCGCTTACCGATGCACCCGCGACATGCCAAAGGACCTTGGAGTGACCTCAGCAAAGAATTTCAGCAGGGAAAAAAACTATATAATGACAAATGCGCCCGTTGTCATGGCGCACTGGGTGAAGGCAAGAATATCGGGGCGATTCCACGATTGTACGGGCAACATTATGCATATTTGCTTCGGCAGCTCGAACTGGTCCACAAGGGGATTCGCAAGGTGAATCCGGCAATGAAGGCGATTGTAGATTCAGTGCCGGATGATAAATTACAAAAAATCGCCAACTATGTGTCATGGTTGGCGGTGCCCGAAGACAAAAAAGCACCTTCGCTGAACTGGCGTAATCCGGATTTTAAATAGGGACAGAGTCATGGCCAACAAGATCAATCGGCGACAATTTCTGCAAACCGGAATCGCTCTGGGAGGAGCGGGTTTAACCGGTCAGGGTGTGCTGGCTGACAATTCCGTTCAGAAAAAACCTGCCACCATAGTGGCGAGCGGGCGTTTCAGCGCACCGGCAGCGATTCCAGTCAAAAAAGGACCCAGAGTGGTCATAGTGGGAGCGGGCTGGTCCGGACTGACTATGGCCAAATACCTGAAACGACAAAATCCGAAATTCGATGTGGTGTTGCTGGATAAAAATGAACAATTTGTTTCTTGCCCGATCAGCAATGTCTGGATGGCTGATCAAGTCAATCTCGAATTTCTGACCCACAGTTATGTCGAGGCGGCGCAGAATAATGATTATCTGTTTTTACAGGCTACCGCTCTTGAACTGGACCGCGACAGTAAAACACTGGTAACCACGCTCGGCAGTATCCGTTACGATTATCTGGTTCTGGCACCAGGCATCGACTATGACTACGGACGAATCGGGGTTGAAGATCCTGAACAGGAGTATGCCCTGCGCATGCAGTATCCCGCCGGTTTCAGCAATCACTCCGAAATCATGGCGATCAAGCACAAGCTTAACCGGTTTGAGGGTGGCACCTTTTTAATGACGGTGCCAGCGGGCAATTATCGGTGTATGGCTGCCCCCTATGAACGGGCCTGTATGGCAGCCGCCATCTTCCGTAAAAACAATGTCCAGGCAAAGATACATTTGCTGGATATGAATCCGGATATTCGTATCAAGGCGGACGGATTTAAAAAGGCTTTTGCGCAATACTATGGTGACATCATCGAATATGAAAGCAGTGCCAGCATTACCGCAGTCAATCTGCAGGACAAGGAAATCGAAACGGATTTTGACAGTTACGGCTTTGATGATGCGGTCATCTACCCGCCGGTGCGTGCGGCCAGTATCATCGAGGATTTTGGCCTGAGTGATCCCGCCAGCGCGCAGAAAGAGGCGTCGATTGATCCGTTCAAATACCACTTGCTGGATGATGAATATATCTATGTCACTGGCGATTCCCGCTCGCAACCATTCTCTAAAAGTGGCAATACCGCGAGTTCCGAGGCGCGTTATGTGGCCGAAGTGATTGCGGCACATGCCAATGGCAAGGAAATCGATTGGCGCAGCCCGCAAACCATGTGCTTTTCCGGCGTACGGATCGACCCGCTGGAGTCGATGAGTATTATCGCCTTTTACCAGTATGATCAGGTCGATAAAACTTTCGCTTTCGATCGCGTGCATTTGATGGAGCAATGGAATGCGCGTGCCGGTCAAGCCGGTCTGGCCTGGGCTGAAGGTCTATTCCGCGATATGTTTTACAGTTAAAAGGCAGGCTCTAATCGTCCAAAAAAAGCCCGCAAGTTGCGGGCTTTTTTACGGGTTAGAGTGCTGTCGGGTTATTTTTCCGACTCCGAGCCCGGTTCCGAGCCCGACTCCGGCGACTCTGGTTTCTAATCTTTCGGCTCAGAATCCTTATCGGCAGCTTTCGGGCTGGTTGCTTTTTTGGCAGCCGCTTTTTTCTTTACGGCTTTCTTGCGCGTACTTTTCTTTTTGCTTGCTGCTTTCTTTTTGACGACGGCATCAGCCGGTTTTTCTTCTTGCGCAGCCGTATCCATTTCGTCGGAGTTGTCTGGCGTGCTGACATCAAAATCGACGCTGGTTGTTGTGACATCACTGTTATCAACCGGGCTCTCAGCAGTGTCCTGCAGATTGCGATCAACCTGAATCAATGACTCGCCATTGGCTTTGCGCTCATCATAATCCTTGCACACATTCGGATCTTTACTGCCGGCGCAAACGAAGATGCGTTCACCCAGTGAAATACAACCTAGTGGAATGACCAGCAAGGTCAACAGGGTCGAGACAAATACACCGAACAGCAGCGAGATTGCCATACCCTGAAAGGTCGGGTCGGTCAGAATGACCATTGAACCGAGCACCAGTGCCAGCGCTGTAATCATGATTGGCCGGGTTCTGGAGCGGGTCGCATTGATCACCGCTTCGCGCAATTCTTCACCCTGCGAAACCCGGGCGATGGTGGCGTCGATTAGCAGAATCGAGTTTCTGACGATGATGCCGGCCAGCGCGATCCAGCCGATCATTGATGTGGCTGTAAACTCGGCACCGAGCAACCAGTGGCCGGGCAGAATTCCCAGCATGGTCAGCGGGATCGGTGCCATGATTACCGCCGGAATGGAAAAGTTGCCAAATTGCCACACCACCAGCATGTAGATCGCCACCAGCGCCACGCCGAAAGCCATGCCCATGTCGCGGAAGGTTTCATAGGTAACTGTCCACTCGCCAGACCATTCGAAGCCGGACACATCGTCGTGCTCGGGTGGGCCGATCATGGTGCCGGACATAATCACGCCATCCGGCGTCGGATGGCTTTTGAGCCTTTCATCGATATCGTTCATCGCATAAATCGGTGCCGGTAATTTACCGACTGAATCGCCGACTACAAACTCGACCGGGCGCAAGTCTTTGTGGAAAATCATCGGGTCACGGTAATCCTTGACGAATTCACCGACTTCACCCAGCGGCACGGAGCGTCCATCGGCGGTCATGACCGGTATTTCCGCTAATTGCTCGAGGTTCGAACGGGCCGCCAGTGGAATCTGCAAGATGATATAAGTCGGTTCATAAACCAGCTTTTGCTTGACATCGCCAACCTTGAACATGCCCATCGACATGGCCAGATGCTGGTTGATGGCTTCGACCGTAACACCCTGGTTGGCGGCTTTATCGAGATCGATCTTGAAGCGCCAGATTTCCTGCTGCGAGCGCATGTAATTGTCGACATCATCGATCAGCTCGGATTCGCGAAACAACTCGGTCAGCATGGTGGTGACTTGTGCCCGGGTTTGCGCGTCTGGGCCATGTACTTCGGCTACCACGGTTTGCAGAACCGGCGGCCCGGGTGGCATTTCGACAATGGTAATCACGGCATTCGCGGCCTGGCCGACCGGCTTGAGCATTTGGCGTACTTGCTGTGCGATATCGTGACTGGTACGGTCGCGGTCGTGCTTGTCGGTCAATTGCACCTGGATTTCTGCTTGCCACGGGAACTGACGCAAATAATAGTGGCGTACCAGACCATTGAAATCGAAAGGACGAGCGGTGCCGACATAGGTCTGCAATGCAGTGACTTCAGGAACAGTGCGAATCAGCTCGACAATATCGTTGGTGGTATTGACCGTATCCGGCAGGGCGGTGCCGTCGGGCATATCGATAACCAATGCGAATTCGGCCTTGTTGTCGAACGGCAGCATCTTGACCTTGACCATGTAATCGGTCAATGGGGTGAACATGGCGACGACGACGAAAAAAGCAAAAATCAATCCGGCCAGAAAGCCATAGCCGGCAATTTTCTTGTCGATCAAGGCGCCGAGCACGCGGTGATAGAACTTACCCAGCCAGTGGTCGATTTTTTCATCGCGCTCTTCCATTTTGTGCAGGGTATCCATTGGCGGAATAATCCGCATTGCGATCCACGGGGCGAAAACGACGGCGGCAATCAGCGAGAAAATCATCGCCACCGAACCCAGCGCCGGGATCGGCTCCATGTAGGGGCCCATCATGCCGCGCACAAAACCCATTGGCAGCAAGGCCGCGATTACGGTGTAGGTGGCCAGCACGGTCGGGTTACCCACTTCGCGCACGGCATCGACCGCGATTTCGGTGCTGGTTTCACCGGCCCGCAGCCAGCGTGCATAAATATTTTCGACGATAACAATCGCGTTATCGACCAGGAAACCGATCGAAAATATCAGCGCAAACAGGCTCACCCGGTCGATGGTGTAGCCCATCATCATGGCCATGAATACGGTGATAACGAGTACCACCGGAATGGTCAGCAACACTACGATGGCCGGGCGTAGCCCGAGCGATATCCAGACCAGAAAGGTGACCGCAGCCGTCGCAACCACCAGCTTGAACAGCAATGAGTTGACCTTGGCGTTGGCGGTTTCACCATAATTACGCGTGACCGCAACCTGCACATTATCCGGAATCAAATGGCCTTTCAGGTGATCGACCTTTTTCAGAATATTGTTGACCACCGCGACACCGTTGGCGCCATGTTGCTTGGCAATGGCGATTGTAACGGCTTGCGCGCCATTCACGGCTTCGCCATCATAAGCCGGGCCACTGTAATAAGCGACTTGCTGACGAGCTTCTTCAGGTCCTTCGATGACTTCGGCCACATCGCGCAGATACACCGGTTTCCCTTCATGATTGCCGACCACCAGCCGTTCGAAATCGTCGGCCGATTTCAGAAACACCCCGGTCTTGACCCACAAAAATTTATCGCTCTGTTCAACAAAGCCGACGGTTTGCTCGGTATTGAAGCTCTGGATAGTGTTGGCGATATGCCCCATCGTGATGCCGAAACCCTTGAGTTTTCCGGGCAATACGTTGATCCGGACCTGTTCGGAGCGACCACCGGAAACAAAGGTATTGCCGGTCAGCGGCACCTGTTTGAGATCCTGCATCAGGCTGACCGCCAGGGTGCGTAAATTGGCATCATCCATTTCGTTCGACCACAGCGTCAGCGTCACCACTGGTACATCGTCGACTTCCTTGGGTTTGATCAGGGGTTCCTTGGCGCCGGGCGGCATCAGATCAAGGTTGGCTTGTACCTTGTTATGGGTCAACACAATGGCGCGTTCGATTTGTTCACCGACATTGAATTCCAGAGTGATGATGCCAAAACCTTCATCGCTGACCGAATATACATGCTTGACGCCATTGATCTCGGACACCAGTCGTTCCAGCGGACTGACCACCAGACGCGAGATTTCTTCCGACGAGGCACCGGGCATTTGCAGCATGATGTCGATCATCGGTACCGAGATTTGCGGATCTTCCTGTCTCGGCGTGGCATACAAGCCATAAAAGCCGACCAGCATCATAGCGATAAACAGCAGAGGCGATAACGGAGAATGAATAAAGGAATCAGCCAGTCGACCGGCAAAACCCAGTTCTTCTTTACTTAATACATCTTGTTTATTCGCTACCGTCATGGCTCGGCTGACCTCTTGTTATTGATTGTCTGACTGTTACGGCTGTCAGTTCAGTAAGGGATTTACAGGGACGACGGGTGCAAATATTTCTGGCTCGATGCCGTGCCTGCTTTTGTGTCAGCGGTACAACCACCGCTTGTACTGTTATTTCGCAGGTGCTTTATAAGCGCCGGAGCGGGTAGAGCCCAGCGGATGATTCAGAATCCGGTCACCGACCTTGACGCCGGAGATGACGACCACGCTGTCGCCCATGCGCGAGCCCAGTCGCAGGGTACGCATCCTGATATTGCTGCGGTCATCGGAAACCTGAAAAACGGCCGGCAGGCTACCGCGCCAGGTGATAGCGCTGAGCGGGATCACAGGGCGCTGCGGTTTACCGGCGGTTTGGCCGGGAATCAGGATCTCGGCATACATACCTGCGCGCGCTCCACTATTTTGTGGCAGGTCGAATTTGACGGTGGTGGTATGACCACCCTGGTTGGCCATCGGAAAGATGCGGGAAACCCGTGCCGGAATGATTGTTCCACTGTTATCCAGCCGGGCTTTTACGATACTGTCCGGGCGCAGACTGGAAACCAGTCTGGCTGGCATTTCGACCTGGATCTGCATCACGCTGGTATCAGCGAACACGACCAGAGGCATGCCGGGTTGAACGATATCACCGACTTCGACCAGTTTTTTGACGATCACGCCATCGAACGGGGCGATCGACTTGGCGTTTTCGATATTGGCGTCGAGTTCTGCAATTCCGGCGCGAGCGGTTTCGATCTGGTTGCGCGCAGTCTGAATTTGTACGTTTTGGCCGAACAGATTAGAGTAACGCTCATAATCTGGATCGCCGCGCCCGCTGAATTCGCGGATCGGATCAGAAAACATGCTGAACATGGAAGGTGCTCCGCCGAGCATGGTATTGGAGTTCGAGTTGGGTGATTCCACTTCCCGCTGGAATTGCACCATCGCATTGGATAATCCAGCCTGTGCGCTGAGCAATCCGGCCACAGCGGCACGACGTTTTTCCATCAGGGCCGATGTATCCAGCCCGACCAGAATTGTACCGCCGCTGAATTTATCGCCTTCCTCGCCAGCGATGTACTTTACTTCACCCGGCATTTGCGCGATCAGGTTAACCATTTTTTGCGGCATGACGGTACCGCCAAGAGCCGTGCTGCTGGAAGCGCTGCCTCCCTGAATGGTATAGATTTCACTTTCCGGTACCAGATTCTGATCGGGGTTATTGACGGTAACCGGCTGTGCCGGAGCTTGAGCCTTTTCCTCAGCATATAAAGTAGTGGTGAAAAGAGTGGTTGAGACAGCAATCAAGGCGCCAGCGATCAACTTTTTTAACATAAAAACGACTCCAAAATCCGGATTAGTCGGAAACCAACCTGAAAATTATATTTTGTTATTAATTTAAGGATCAATCAGTACGTAATGGCGCGCCATTATACTGACAGAAAGCGCCAGCGATGTTAACACAAATTATCCAGATAGAAACTTTGTCGCTATTGAAAAGAGGAAAAATCAATGATTAATCAGAATACTCAAAAATTGATTGGTTTTTATTTACAAAATTGGACTCGGGAAGTGTTGTCGGTGTTGCAGTACAGCGTGGAATCGATCGGCCTGCAGGCACGGGGCCGATACTCTACGACCTGACTTCGCTATGGGAGTCTGGGTTGGCTTAGACCAGAGTCGATGGCAAACAGAAATGGTCGGGTGTGGTTTAGTCGACCAGTTTGAATAAGGTGCCGCAGTAAGGGCAGCGAGCTTCACCACAGTTTTCTGCCAGCGGGATATACACTTGCGGGTGTGAATTCCACAGGCTTGAGCCGGGCATCGGGCAATGCACCGGCAAGTCGGCCGATTTGATCTCGACCGCGGTCTTGGCATTGGGCGTGGCAAAGTCCTGTTGGTGTGCAGCAGTGTTCGGGTTGACCATGATGAAATCCGTAATTTTCAGATGAAGGTTAAAAGGTCGATATGTTTTTCATTGCGGCCGTGCACCAGATCGAAATAGTCGGTTTGCAATGTTTCGGTAATCGGGCCGCGGCCATTGCCGATCGGGCGATTATCGAGTTCCCGAATCGGTGTGACTTCGGCGGCGGTGCCGGTGAAAAAGGCTTCATCGGCGATATAGATTTCGTCCCGGGTCAAGCGTTTCTCGATGATCTCCATTCCTCTGTCATTGGCCAGTTGAAAAATCGTTTTACGGGTGATGCCATTCAGTGCCGAGGTGACTTCCGGGGTGTAGATCACGCCGTTTTTAATGACAAAGATATTTTCTCCGCTGCCTTCGGCGACATAGCCTTCAGGGTCCAGCAGCAGGGCTTCATCATAGCCATCGGTCAGCGCTTCCTGCAGTGCCAGCATCGAATTGATGTATTGACCATTGGCCTTGGCTTTAGTGACCGAAATGTTGACATGGTGACGGGTAAACGAGGACGTCTTGATGCGGATACCTTTTTCCATACCTTCGGCACCGAGGTATGAACCCCATTCCCAGGCGGCGACGATGGTATGCACAGTCAGGTTATCGGCGCGCAGGCCCATCGCATCCGAGCCATAGAACACCATCGGGCGTATGTAGGCGCTGTCGAGTTGGTTGTCGCGCACCGCGTCAATCTGGGCCTGCATCAACTCTTCCTTGTTAAAGCGCAGCTTCATGCCAAGAATCTTGCAGGAATCGATCAGCCGGTCGGTATGCGCTTCGAGCGCGAAAATAGCCGTGCCCTGATCGGCGTGGTAGGCGCGCACACCCTCGAAGGCGCCCATGCCGTAATGCAGGGTATGGGTCAGCACGTGGATATTGGCCTCGCGCCAGGGCACCATTTTGCCATCGAACCAGATGACACCGTCTCGATCAGACATTGACATGTTTGTAGCTCCGCACTTGTTATCGTGTTGTTTGAAAGGTTTTGTCCCAGCAAGCCCGAACCAGATCGATCTGCGCCTGAACATGGCTGGAAGGCATGTCGACAGACTCGTTTTGCAACACGCGAGTGTGCAAATAATGATGATAAATCCGGATCACGTCGCACAATTCGAACTGTTGATCGGTGATCAAATGGTGCTGATGCAAGACGTGTAACAGCCCGATATTATCAGTCGTTTCGCACAGGCTGGCAAATTTATTTGCATGCAGCAACACCCGGTATTGCACCATGAACTCGATATCGGTCAACCCCCCGCGGGAATGTTTGAGGTTGAAGGTTTCTCCTTCGGGCGGCTGTTTGGCCTGAATGATTTTATCGCGCATGTCGCGTACCGCCCTACGCAGCTGGGCATCGTCGCGGGGTTGTGCCAGCACGTCTTTACGGATGCTTTCGAAGGTGGCTTGCACCGCTGGCTTGCCGGCCACGGCTCGGGCGCGTAGCAGGGCTTGATGCTCCCATGACCAGGACTTGTCGCGTTGGTATCGTGCAAACGCATCCAGCGAAGAAACCAGCAAGCCGGCTGCTCCATTCGGGCGCAGCCGGGTATCGACTTCGTACAGTGGTCCGGCAGCGGTGGGAATAGTCAGGGTGGAAATGATTTTTTGTGCAAGACGAGAGAAAAACTGCTGCTGCTCAAGACCCTGATCAACGCCAGTCGCTGCGTTTGCATCGCTGTCGTGTAAAAAGATGATGTCCAGATCAGACTGATAATGCAGTTCGTTTCCACCCAACTTGCCGTAGCCGATAATGGCCATGCCCGGTGAATCCGGATTGGCATCGTTCACTCTGCCGGGTGCGCCATAGCGCTTGGTCAATTGCTGCCAACTCAGCTCATACACGGCCTGCAACAAGATTTCGGCAAGCTCGGTCAAATGCCGGGACGCTTCAGGCGCATCGATTTGTTGATCGATTTCGGCTTGCGCAATGACCAGCGTTTGGGTGCGCTTGAACTGGCGCAGAAAATCCAGCTCCAACTCAGCATCGCCTGCCACGTTGTTCAGTTGCAGCGCCAGTTCGTGTTGCAGTCGATCCCGTTCAAAACGTTCGGATAAAGGTTCCGGAAAGAGCAGGGATTCGAGCAAGATCGGATATTGCGTGACTTCGCTGGCGATCCATGCGCTGTTGTCGAATGCGTCGAGCAATTTATCCAGCAGCGGTAAATTCTGGTACAGCAACTCGAAATACACACTGCGCCCGGCGATGCTGGTCAATAATGCCAGCAAACGGGCCAGCAATGGTTCTGGCTGTTTGCGTTGCGCCAGTCGTTTGAGAATTTCTGGCAGCAAGGTGTCGAGACGACTGCGCGCCTTATCAGACAGGAACTGCCGTGCGCGGGATTGGTAGAATTTCGTCAGTGGTTGCTGAATGCCAATCACTTGTTCAAAGCCCAGTGATTGCAGCCATTGCAGTTGCTGCTCGGGGTCGAGTTGCTCCCAGTCCATATGGCTGGCAGGCGCGGGTCGGGATGACTCGAACAGGGTGGAGAATGGCTCATGCACGGCATGCTGCCATTTTGCCAGTTGCAGCTCTAGCTGCAGCGGGTCGCTAAAGTCGAGGGCTGCGGCAATGCGCTGGAGTGTATCCGCCGAATCAGGGAGTGCATGGGACTGCAGATCCTGAAACATTTGCAGGCGGTTTTCCAGTTGGCGCAAAAAAATCCATGCCTGCCGCAGTGCTACGATAGTTTCGGTTTCCACGATATACTGGTCGGCCAGCACTTTCATGGCTTGCAATATCGACGGCGTTTGCAATGCCTGATTGCGCCCACCACGAAGAATCTGAAACGCTTGCACGAAGAATTCGATTTCGCGGATGCCACCCGGCCCGATCTTGATATTTCCGGTTTTACCCTGTTGGCTGGCTTGCTGGTCGATTTGCTGCTTGAGATGGGCGAGGCCGTCGAACACCCGGTAATCGTGATAACGCCGATACACGAAAGGGGTGATAATCGCCTGCAGCGCGGCGCGATCTTCATCACTTGCGCAAATAACACGGGCCTTGAGCATGGCGTATTGCTCCCACTCGCGGCCATGCAATTGATAATATTGTTCCAGCGCACTATGGCTGAGCGCCAGTGACCCGGAGTCGCCCCACGGTCGCAGACGTAAATCGACGCGGTAAACAAAGCCATCGGCGGTGTGCTCGTGTAGTAACTCCTTAAAGAGCCGAACCACGCGGCTGAAGAATTCGCTATGCGCCAGCTTTCCATAGCCGCTCAGTTCACCCTCTTCGCGAAATGCGCAAATCAGGTCGATATCGGACGAGAAATTCAACTCCCCGCCGCCGAGCTTGCCCATGCCGATGATATTCAGTTGCATCGGCTTGCCATCGGCATCCTCGGGTTGCCCGTGACGCTCGGCCAGTATTTGTTCGGCTTTTTGCTGCGCCTGTTGGATCAGGCAATCGGCTACATCGCTCAGTTGCCTGAGCGTTTGCTCGACCGGCTGATGGCGACAGACATCGAGAAAAATGATTTCGACCAGTTTGCGATGACGGTAACGGCGGAACTGTTTTTTGATGTCATCAAGCGATACGAGATCTTGCAGTGCGGCGATGATGGATGATTCATTCCGTTCAAAACGGGTGAGGGATACCAATGCTGGTAATAGCTCCGGGTCGCGCAATAATTGCTGCAGCGCGTAAGGACTGGCGCAGGCCAGACGCAGCAAATCATCGTGCAACGGATCTTCGGGCGGCGGAAATGCGGGGTGTTGCTGCAACCGTTGCCAGTCGAAGTCATTCTCTGCAATAAAATTATCGGATACAGGCATAAAATTATTTCATTAATATTAATGTAAATGAGAAAGATTATTATTTACATTTGAAAAAATCTGACTATCATGCGCGGCAGTGATTGATTTGATTATATCGGAGTCCTGATTATGAAACTGAAACATCTCGTGGTAGCCGCACTGGTCGTCAGTTCGATGAGCGCAATGGCGTCGGAAGTGAATGTCTATTCCGGCCGTAAGGAAAAGCTGATCAAGCCGTTGCTGGACCGTTTTACCGAGCAAACCGGTATCCAGACCAATCTGGTTACCGCCAAGGCCGACAAACTGTTGACCCGGTTGAAAAACGAAGGCCGCAATTCGCCGGCGGATGTGTTTATCACCGTCGATGCCGGTCGCTTGTATCGTGCCAAGCAAGCAGGTGTGTTTGCCAGCATCGATAATCCGGTTTTGAATGATGCGGTGCCGGCGCATCTTCGTGATCCGCAAGGGCAGTGGGTCGGCCTGTCGCAACGTGCGCGGGTTATCTTCTATGCCAAAGACCGGGTCAAGCCATCCGAATTGTCGACTTATGAGGATCTGGCCAGTGAAAAATGGCACAAGCGTATTTGCATACGCGGTTCGAGTAACATTTATAACCAGTCGCTGGTGGCTTCGATGATCGCCGCAGATGGCAAGGATGCGGCACAGCAATGGGCCAATGGCATCGTGAAAAACATGGCGCGCCCGCCACAGGGGGGAGACCGCGACCAGATCAAGGCGGCTGCCGCCGGGCAGTGTGATCTGGCTGTGGCCAACACCTATTATTACGGCAAGATGTTGACCAGTAAAAAAGATAAAGTACAGTTGCAGGCAGCCAGAGCGATGGGGCTATTCTGGCCGAATCAGCAAGATCGCGGTACGCATGTCAATATCAGCGGTGCCGGAGTGACCAAATATGCCAGGAACCGCGACAATGCGATCAAACTGCTGGAGTTTCTGGTTAGCCCGGAAGCGCAAAAATGGTATGCCGAAGTCAATTTCGAATACCCGGTGCGTGAAGGCGCAGAAGTCAGCGAACTGGTTAAAAGCTGGGGCGATTTCAAATCCGACAAGCTGAATCTGGATGTGCTCGGGCGCAATAATGCCGAAGCGGTCCGCATTATGGATCGCGCTGGCTGGAAATAATTTCTGCAAACATTCGGGGTTGACAACCCCGCTTTTGAAGTCAGGCCGGTCACGTTTCGCGTGACCGGCCTGCGTTGTGTTAAAAGATTGAGAATGTGAAAACGAACAATGGCTTGATGGCCAGATTATGGCAACCCGGCATCGTGCTGGTAGCCCTGCTGCTGAGTATTCCCGCGTTGACGATCGCGGGTTTTGTGTTTGAGCCGTCGGGTGAAAACTGGCAGCACTTAAAGCAGACCGTTTTGCCGGATTATCTGGAGAACTCTGCCTTGCTGGCGCTTGGCGTGGCCATTGGCACGCTCGGTATCGGCGTGTCGACCGCATGGTTAACGGCGATGTGCCGATTTCCCGGCAAGCGTTATTTTGTCTGGCTGTTGCTACTGCCGCTGGCGATGCCTGCCTATATAATCGCTTATACCTATACCGGCATGTTCGATTTTGCAGGCCCGGTGCAAAGTGCGATACGCGAGTGGACCGGCTGGCGATATGGCGATTACTATTTTCCCGAGATCCGCTCGCTTGGCGGCGCGATCACGATGCTGTCGCTGGTGCTATATCCTTATGTGTATCTGCTAGCGCGGGCGGCGTTTCTGGAGCAATCCATCTGCGTGCTGGAAGTCAGTCGCACACTCGGCTGCAATGCCTGGAGCAGCTTTTACCGCGTAGCCTTACCACTGGCGCGCCCGGCCATCGTCGCCGGATTGTCGCTGGCACTGATGGAAACCCTGGCCGACTATGGCACCGTTTCCTATTTCGGTCTCGGTGTTTTCACCACCGGCATTTTCCGCACCTGGTTTGGCATGGGCGACAGCGTGGCGGCGGCGAAGATGTCGGCGATGCTGTTGATGTTTGTTTTCACGCTGGTGATTATCGAGCGCCTGTCGCGCCGTCAGGCCAAATATCATCACACCACCAATAAATATACCCGCCTGCCGGAATACCCGTTGCATGGCATGCGAGCTGTGCTGGCTTTCGTGGTTTGCCTGCTGCCGGTGGCGGCCGGGTTTTTACTGCCAGCCGGTCAATTGCTGGCCTGGGCATTGCAGACCTGGGAAGAAATGGTTGATGCATCCTTTATCAAGTTGACCCTGCACACGGTTTTCCTCGGCCTGGGGACGGCGCTACTATCGGTGATGCTGGCGTTGTTTCTGGCCTATGGCCGACGTGTGCTGAAAAGCCGTACCGTGTTTGTGTCGATTCGGGTCGCCGCGATCGGTTATGCGATACCAGGTACGGTGATCGCGGTGGGCGTGATTATTCCGTTTGCCTGGCTGGATAATACGCTGGATGGCTGGATGCGTGAGCATTTCGATTATTCGACCGGGTTGCTACTGAGCGGAACCCTGTTCGCACTGGTTTTCGCCTATCTGGTGCGCTTTCTGGCAGTCAGTCTGCAAACGGTGGAATCGGGGCTCGACAAGATCAAGCCCTCGATGGACGATGCCGCCCGCTCGCTCGGCTATCGACCACGTGAAACCCTGAAGAAGGTGCACATGCCATTAATGAAAGGCTCGCTGTTGACGGCGCTGCTGATCGTTTTCGTCGATGTCATGAAAGAATTGCCTGCCACGCTGATTCTGCGACCCTTCAATTTCAACACACTGGCTGTCCGCGCCTTTGAACTGGCCTCGGATGAGCGCCTGGCGGATTCTTCCACCGCGGCACTGATGATCGTGCTGGTCGGGCTGTTGCCGGTGATTTATCTTTCTCGCAGTATTGCCCAGTCGCGTGCAGGTTCAACATGAAACATCGTCTCGAAGTCAGCCATATCGATGTCTGCTATGGCAGTAAACAAATTATTTCCGATCTGTCATTTTCTCTGTCGGAGGGGCGCATCGGTTGTCTGCTCGGCCCCAGTGGTTGCGGCAAGACCACGGTACTGCGCACCATCGCCGGGTTTGAACGCCCGTCCAGCGGCCAAATACTGATCGACCAGCAGGTGGTCAGCGACAGGAAGCGAAATACGCCACCGGAACGGCGCAACATCGGTATGGTGTTTCAGGATTTCGCTCTGTTTCCGAATCTCACCGTGCAGGAAAATATCTGTTTCGGCTTGCGTGGCTGGTCGAAAAAAGAGCAGTTGTCACGCAGCCAGGAATTACTGGCGATGATCGGTATGCCGACCTCGGCTCAGGCTTACCCGCACCAATTGTCGGGTGGTCAGCAGCAGCGGGTGGCACTGGCACGGGCGATGGCGCCGCGGCCCTCGATTCTGTTGCTGGATGAACCCTTTTCCAGCATGGATGTGGAATTGCGCGAACAATTGGCACGCGAGGTGAGGCATATTCTCAAACAGGAAAATATCACCGCGATTCTGGTCACCCATGACCAGAATGAAGCCTTTGCTATGGCCGATGAAATCTGCGTCATGAATGAAGGCGTGATCCAGCAGCATGACAGTGCCTATAACCTGTATCACAAACCGGCCAATCGTTTTGTGGCGGATTTTATCGGTGAAGGGGTGATCGTGCCGGGCATGGTGGTCGGTGGTAATACCGTCAATACCGAACTGGGCAATATTCACGGACTGGTGCCGGATGGCTGCAAGCCAGGTTGCCCGGTCGATGTGTTGATTCGGCCGGATGACATCGTGCATGACGATAGTGCCGAAGATACCGCAATCGTGGTCGAGCGTGCCTTTCGCGGTTCGGATTTTCTCTACACCCTGCGTATGCCCAGTGGCATCGAAGTGATGTCACTGGTGCCCAGTCACCACGATCATAAAATCAATGAAGCGATCGGCATCCGGCTGGAGTTTGACCATCTGGTGGTGTTTCCGCGTGCCGAAACAACGGCATCACGGAAATAGCATCATTCCGGTTTTGCTTGGGAAGATGTCAGATACAACCAGATAAAGCCCGAAACACCCGCCACCAGCGAAGCCAGCAAGACCCCGCTCTTGGCCATCAGCAACTCAGTAGGCGCTCCGGCAAAGCCCAGCTCGGCGATGAAAATCGACATCGTAAAACCAATGCCACCCATCAGGCCGACCCCGATAATGTGTTTGAAATTCAGCCCGCTCGGCAGCGACACCATGCTCATTTTTACCGCCAGCCAGGAGAAACCGACGATACCGATCAATTTGCCGATTACCAGCCCGCCGGCAATGCCCAGAGACACCGGGTGAGTGATCGTAGCACCCAGCGCTGAAATGTCGATCGGGATACCGGCATTGGCCAGTGCGAAGATCGGGATGACCAGATAGGCCGAAGGCAGGTGCAATCTGCGTTCCAGCAACTGGGCCGGCGCCTGCACCAGATTGACACCTTCTCCGAGTGCCTGCACCTGTGAACGCAGCTCATGGTTATTGACGATATTGGCGTCTTTTTGAAAAGCCTGTTTGATTTGCCCCATTTTTTCCTGAACGTGCTGAATAAGGCGTTCAGCGTCATATTTCGGTCGGATCGGGATGGTAAAGGCCAGCAGAATACCGGCCAGAGTCGCATGTACGCCACTTTTCAGCATCGCAACCCACATGATAATGCCAAACAGAATATAGGGAAGGGAGCGGCGAATTCCACCCAGATTGAGACTGATCAGAACAAACAGCATGATGCCCACGGTGATCAGTGCAGGGATATTCAAGGTATCGGTGTAAAACAGGGCGATGACAATGACCGCACCGAGGTCATCGACGATTGCCAGTGCGACCAGAAAGGTCAGCAGATTGGCGGGAATGCGTTTGCCCAGCAAGGCCAGAGCACCCAGTGCGAAGGCGATGTCAGTCGCCATCGGAATCCCCCAGCCCTTGGAGGCTGGCCCTTCGGGGTTGATGCTGATGTAAATGGCGACCGGCACCACCATGCCACCGATCGCAGCGATGATGGGGAACATGGCTTGCTTGATATCGGCCAGTTCGCCGACCAGAATTTCGCGTTTCAACTCGAGTCCGACCACAAAGAAAAAGATCGCCATCAGGCCATCGTTGATCCAGTGATGCAGTGACTTGGATAACTGGAAACCGGGGAAACCGATGGTAAAGGGAACGTGCAACAGGTGCAGGTAGGCTTCGCTCCACTGGCTGTTGGCCAGATACAGTGCCACAATGGCACACAACATGAGTAAAACACCACTGGTGGTCTGGCGATGGATAAAGTCTTCCAGAGGCGACAGCACCTTGTCGAAAGCCTGTTCCCACTGGGCCGTGTATTCTTTGCCGTTATTTTTGTTCATTCAATCCTCATTACCCGTTGGTGTTTCTGTGTTTATAGTGTTCATCAAAGTCTCTCGGCTGGTACACCGGTGTTTTCTGATCACTGCCAGCGAATTCGGCGGTCCAATGTAACAGGCTAAAGGATAGATTGAAAACAGATAGTTTCAAGCGCTCGAAGGTTTTTTCAATACGGTAGACAAACATTGTTTATATGCTTACCTCAAGTCCTGTTCCAAATTCCGGTTCTGTAACCATAACGCAGCAAAGAGTCATTACGCGGCTGGAATCTGTACCCTGAGTGGATACTGCAAACCCATTTGATTAGCGGTCGCCAGGATGGATATCATTGACGTCAACAGATCACGAAACGCCCTGTTATGATTAATGTAAACCGGTTAAAGGTTCACGAGTGGGGAATGCTTGCTTTGGTAAGCCAGAATATCCAGGTACAAGGTGTTTTCCGGGTAAAAAAAAGCCGGCTTCGTGCCGGCTTTTTTGCACCGGGTGGTTGCTTACTTGCCCAGTTTTTCCTTGATCGCATCGATCACAGCATCGCTCGAAGTCGCGGAAACCGTTAACAGCATGCCTTCCTTTTCATAAAAGTCAGCCAGCGGTGCGGTTTTTTCATTGTACACATCGAGACGGTTGCTGATGGCTTCTTCGGTTTCATCATCACGCTGAACGACCTTGCCACCACAGGCGTCACAAACACCTTCGACCTTGGTCGGGTTGGATTTTACATTGTAAATGGCACCACAGTCTTCACAGGTACGACGGGTGGTCAAGCGGTCGAGAATCACATCACGTGGTACATCGATGTTGACAACGAAATCCAGTTCTTCGCCCATATCGGCGAGCAGTTTTTTCAATGCTTCTGCCTGTGGGATTGTGCGTGGAAAGCCATCCAAAAGATAGCCGTTCTTGCAGTCATCTTCCTGCAGACGATCTTTCATGATGCCCATGATCAAGTCATCCGAGACCAGGTCTCCGGCTTTCATCGCGGCTTCGGCTTGCTTGCCCAGTTCGGTGCCGGCTGCGACCGCACCACGCAGGATATCACCGGTCGAGATTTGTACCGAGCCATCCATCTTGGTCAGCAGTTTGGCTACGGTACCTTTACCTGCGCCGGGGGCGCCCAATAAAATCAGTTTCATGTGTTTTCCTCATTATCAATACAACAAAAAAGCCGGATACCAGGGGTATCAAGCTGCAAAAAAGTGGATCGCTGTCTAGTGTTCGCCCATCGCCATATTGATGTAACCGGTCGGGCAGACATCAGAGCAGATATGGCAGCCAATACAACGCGAATAATCGGTGAATACATAGCGCCCCAGCGTGGACTGATCTTTTTTTGTGCGGTGCACGGCATCTTGCGGGCAGTAAATCACGCAATTGTCGCATTCGAAACACATGCCGCAACTCATGCAGCGTTCGGCTTCGTCGACGGCATCCTGTTCGGCCAGCCCCTGAAAGCGCTCTTCATAAGAATCGATGACATTGTCGGATTCGATTAAAGATTCCGGGCGCAGATGGCGCGGTGTCTTTTCGAAATGCCCGAGAAACAGTTTTTCAGCCGGGATGATTTCCTGCTGCGAGCGGTCTTCATAATTGTGGATGGCGAAATCGGCTTCGCTGGTTCCCCAGACTTCTTCGTGGGTATAAGGTTTGGGTTCCAGGTCCGTTTCGTGCAGTTTCTGCAGCAGATCGAAGTGATGTACATCGACTTTTGGGCGTTTGCCATAGTTTTGATGCGACAGGAAGTGGTCGATACTGTCAGCCGCGACCGAGGCCTGGCCAATGGCGGTCGTCAACAGGTGAGGGCGCACGATGTCGCCGATCACGAACAGACCTTCTTCGTTGGGTACTTGATAATATTTATCAGCATCGATCAGGCCACGTCCATTGTCGAGATATTCCATGCCGGTCAGGTCGCCGCCTTGCCCAATCGCCGAAACGATCAGGTCGCACTCGATTTCATGTTCGGAGCCCTCGATGATGTCCATCTGGCCATTGCTCCAGTCGGCTTTGGCAACGCGCAGGGCGCGGGCACGGCCATCGTCGCCCTTGACAACGCACACCGGTACCAGACTACCGCGCAGTTCGACGCCTTCGCGTTCGGCCGCTTCGACTTCGTGCAGTGCGGCTGGCATTTGATCGACCGGGCGGCGATACGCCAGAATGACGTCCGCGCCTTCCTTGCTTGCGGTGACGGCGACATCTTGAGCGGTCTGGTTCAGCACCACGTTTTCGGGGCGATCGTTCTCATGGATATTCTTGATGTGGCCGAGACGACGTGCCACCGAGACCACGTCCATAGCGGTATCACCACCGCCGATGACCACGACCTTTTTGGAGACTGCCTTGAGGCGTCCGTCATTGTAGGCATCCAGAAACGCGACACCGGTGATGCAGTTGGGCGCATCGCCGCCGGGAATCGGGATATTGCGTCCGGCCTGGGCACCAATGGCGATGACCACGGCATCGTGTTTTTGGCGCAACTCGTCCATGCTGATGTCCTTGCCGACGAAGGTGTTCAGACTGACTTCTACGCCCATCTCGAGAATGCGTGTGATTTCATGGTCCATGACATCACGCGGGGTGCGATAGCCGGGTATGCCATAGCGCATCATGCCACCGAGTTCCTTGTGGTTGTCATACACTGTGACCGCGTGTCCCATGCGGCGTAACTGATAAGCGCAGGCGAGGCCGCCCACACCGCCACCGATGATGCCGACATGTTTGCCACTGTCTTTTGCGTTATTGGCAAATTTCAAGCCTATTTCACGCGCGGTATCACCGATGAATTGTTCGACCGAATTGATGCCGACAAAGTCTTCCACTTCGTTGCGGTTGCAGCCTTCCTGACACGGTGCGGGACAAACACGTCCCATGATGGCGGGAAACGGGTTGGCATCAGTGGAACGGTAAAAAGCGTATTCGAATTTATCCTGGCCTTCAGCCGGCTTCTCGATGCCGCGCACGATGCTGAGCCAGCCGCGAATATCTTCTCCGGAAGGGCAACTACCCTGACAGGGCGGGGTTCGGTTGACGTAGGTCGGGCATTTGTAAGTCGTGTCCTGTTCGAAGATGTCTTCGCTCATCGAGTGGTAACGATGATCTCCGTCTTTGTATCTTCTAAATGTAAACTCAGACTGTGCCATGAAGAACCCCCTTTTCTGGTTTGTTTTATGCAGACCGGGCCGTCTTGTAAACGCAGCCACTGGCCAAAATAGCCGATTATGATAATTCAATCCGTAGGGATATGACAATGGATGTGCGAAATACCACTATCAATGAAATTTATTGTAGAAAGCGGGGTTATTCCCCGGTCAGGGTGAGGGTGATACGGCGTTGATGAGACTGGTCTCTGTGTTCCCATAGAAACAAGCCTTGCCATGTGCCAAGCCCGATTCGGGATTCTATGACAGGTATGGATACTTCGGTTTGAGTCAATACGCTCCGTATATGTGCACTCATGTCGTCCTTGCCTTCGAGGATATGACGATAGCCCGGGTCACCATCAATTACCAGCTTCGACAGGAAATATTCGAGGTCCCGGCGTACGTCCGGGTCGGCATTTTCAGTAATGATCAGAGAAGCGCTGGTATGGTGGATAAAGGCGTGGCAAAGACCTTGTCTGATTCCACTTTGACGGATTGCTTGTTGTAGATGCTCAGTCACATCCCGGGTTGAACGCGGGCGAGTCTGTACACGGAACGGATATTGGAAAATCATGGGTTGACCGATGACCCAACCCGGGTCTGATTGAATAACAGGAAAACTTCGGCAGTGGGCAGTATGTTGCGGAAAGTATATCCGGCCAATAATTGATATTGCCTGCCTGTTGAAAGATCCAGCTTAATGAAAACCGGTGTATGTAGAAAAGTCTGCATCTTCAGTCTCAGGAAGTGATCAATCGAACCGCTTGATCCGTGTCGGGTTCTCTGGCTTCCGGAGTCAGGATGGTGGCGGTTGCTTTTTTCATGGTTTCCGGGAAATCCAGCGTAAAGTGCAAGCCGCGACTTTCATGCCTTGCCAGTGCAGACCGGATAATCAATTCGGCGACATCGACCAGGTTTCTCAATTCCAGCAAATCCGAGGTGACCCGAAAATTACCGTAATATTCGTCGATTTCGCGTTTGAGCAGATAAACCCGGTTGAGCGCACGTTGCAGGCGTTTGTTGGTACGTACGATGCCAACGTAATCCCACATGAAGTGGCGCAACTCATCCCAGTTATGAGCAACCACGACTTCTTCGTCGGAATCGGTCACCAGAGATTCATCCCACTGTTTGAGGCGACCCGGCGCAGTGGTTTGCGGCAGCGTTTGCTGGATATGGCGGGCGCTTGCCATGGCATAGGTCAGGCATTCGAGCAACGAGTTGCTGGCCATGCGGTTGGCACCATGCAGACCGGAATAGGATACCTCACCGATGGCGTACAGATTTTCCACATCAGTCTGGCCGTTGAGGTCGATCATGATGCCGCCACAAGTGTAGTGTGCGGCCGGCACCACCGGAATTGGCTGGCGCGTGATGTCGATATCAAATTCGCGGCATTTTTCGTAAATGTTCGGAAAATGCGACTTGATGAATGCCGGTTTTTTATGGGTGATATCCAGATACAGGCAGTCAGCGCCGAGTCGTTTCATTTCATGATCAATGGCGCGTGCGACGATATCACGTGGTGCCAGTTCGCCACGCTCATCGAAGCGGTGCATAAAGCGAGAGCCATCCGGTAGTCGCAAAATAGCGCCTTCACCACGTAGTGCTTCGCTGATCAAAAAGGATTTGGCTTCGGGGTGGAACAGGCAAGTCGGGTGGAACTGGATAAATTCCATATTAGCGACACGACAACCGGCACGCCAGGCCATTGCGATGCCGTCACCGGTAGAGCCATCGGGGTTGCTGGTATACAGATACACCTTGTTCGCACCACCGCTTGCCAGCACGATTTTTCTGGCGGCGAAAACCGAAACTTGATGGTTGATCTTGTTGTAGGCGTACAATCCCACACAATGCTGTTCACGGGTAATCAGATCGATTGCTACGGTGTATTCGAACAACTGGATATTATCGCGCTCCATGACATGGGCGTGCAGGGTTTTTTGCATCGCCTTGCCGGTGGCATCGGCGGCGTGCACCACACGGCGGCGGCTGTGCCCGCCTTCACGGGTCAGGTGATAGCCGCTTGCGGTGACTTCCTGACGATCCTTGGTAAACGGCATGCCGAGGTCAGCCAGCCATTCGATTACCTCGGGTGCCGACTCGGCTACCATTTTGACTGTTTCGATTTCGCACAGACCGGCGCCGGCGTTGAGCGTATCCTCGACATGCAGTTCGAAAGAGTCATCCTGTTCCAGCACGGCCGAGATGCCGCCCTGGGCGAAATAGGTGGAGCACTGCTGCTCACTGTCTTTGGCCAGTATCGCCACCGATACGGTTTCGGGCAATTGCAGGGCCAGGGTCATACCCGCGGCACCGGCACCAACAATGACGACATCGAATTGAAACTGTTTACTCATGGATCGGGGGCTTGTAAATAGTCATGTGCAAAGTATGTCTCGATTGGAGCAAAAACGCCACGACGGGATTAATTTTCCTGTTGTCGAGAATCTTTTGATATATTGGCGGTCTTATCGGCCAGAAAAATGCTCCGCTAAAATGACGTTCAGCCGGATGCAACGATTGATACTGAAAACAACAGGGTTTTGAATGGGGTCTGCAGAGTTAGATAGCGAATTAGTCAAGCGGGTACAGCAGGGAGACAAGGCTGCGTTTGATATTCTGGTGATGAAATACCAGCAAAAAGTCGTGAACTTGATTTCCCGCTTCGTGTCAGACCAGTCAGAGTGTTACGACGTGGCGCAGGAGACCTTTATCAAGGCGTATCGAGCGCTGGGAAATTTTCGCGGAGACAGCCAGTTTTATACCTGGCTGTACCGGATTGCAGCGAACACCGCGAAGAATCATCTGGCTGCGCGCAGCCGCAAATCACCGACCTATTCAGTAGAAGTGGAAGATGCCGAACACTATGACGGCGACAGCCGTTTGAAGGACAATACCACGCCGGAAAGTCTGATGCTGACAGATGAAATCAAGCAAACGGTTTTTCGCGCGATCGAAAAACTGCCGGAAGACCTGAAGACCGCAATCACCTTGCGTGAACTGGAAGGCCTCAGCTATGAAGAGATCGCCGGTGTCATGGATTGCCCGATCGGCACCGTCCGGTCACGAATATTTCGTGCCAGAGATGCAATTGACAAGGAACTAAGACCGTTGCTGGAGTGACTAAGCAAGTAGTACAGACAATGAGAATTTGAACATGAATGAACAACCGGAAAAGCTGTCATCCCTGCTGGATGATTTCCACTCTGCGCAGGCCGAGCAAAAAGCCTTGAATGAAGCGCTGGGTGATATCAACCAACGGTACACCCTGCGACGCTATCAAATGATCGGAGAAGTGATGCGTCAGGAGATGCCGCAGCGGATTCGACCTCATTTTGTCGCAGATGTGATGGCGCAAATCGAACAGGAGCCCGCTCTTTCGGTTACCCAGGCGGGCTCCAAAACTCCGACACGGGATAGTCAGGCCGAAACAAAACCATCGTGGTTGTGGTCGGTACTATTCAAACCGTTGACCGGCGTGGCCGTTGCGGCTGCCGTTGCGTTTGTGGCGGTGTCCAGCCTGCAACTTCAATTCTCTGAATCGGGCACGGGAGCCAGCGATCAGTTGGCACAACAGGGTGCAACCGAAGCCCGGGTCGAGCAACTGGCAAGCCTGCCAGCGCTGAATGTACCGGTCAGTCAGGTGTCGGTAAACGGAAATCGCGCAACCACGCAAGCTGGCACCAGCTGGAAAATCCGTCGCGGCACGCCGGCATTCCAGCAGAAATTGAATACCTACCTGATCAATCATAATGAGTATTCCAAGTCCATGCAGGGGATCATCCCGCAAGTTCGAGTCGTAGGATTTGATGCACAGAAATAATCGCAGTATAAATCGATATTCTGCCGCTTTCCTGCGCGGCATGCTGTTTTCCCTGTTGATGCTGGCCAGTGGAATTGCGCTGGCCGAAGGCATGAGCGCGATGGACTGGATGCAAAAAATGTCTTCAGCCATGCAGGGCCTGAGTTATCAAGGCCGATTCGTCTACCTGCAGGGCAGCCATCTGGAAAGCATGTCGATCACCCATATCAACAATGCCCAGGGCGTGCGTGAGCGATTGCTGTCGCTCAATGGTGAGGCGCGTGAAATTTTACGCGACAACAACAACCTGACCTGTGTCTGGCCGTCCAGCCGGCAAGTGGTGGTAGATCGCTCCAATCAGAAAACCGCATCGCCCCTTTGGGTCCCGGAAGATGTCGAAAAGCTGTCTGCAATCTATCAATTCAGCGTCGTCGGAAAGAATCGGGTGGCCGATCAGCCTACCGTGGTGGTATCGATTATGCCTCGCGATGAATATCGTTTTGGTATGAAAGTATGGATCAACGAAAACAATGGATTGATGCTGCAATCGGTGGTGATGGACGATCAGCATCAAGTGCGTGAACAAATCATGTTTACCGATTTACAGCCGATTGATAACGATCATCCACTTGTTTTCAGTGTAATGCCGAAAATCAATGAAGGATTTTCTCTGGTGCAGTCTCACAATGGTGCGGATGACTTGCAACAGGCGGCCGACACTCGCTGGCAGTTATCTTCGTTGCCAGCCGGTTTTTCGGTAGATTCTGCTTTTCGCAAGAAAATGCCGGACTCTGACACCTATATTCAGCAAATGGTACTCAGCGACGGCATGGCCTCGGCGTCCATTTTTATTGAACCGACCTCGGCAGAAAGCCTGATTGGCGAAACCTCGATGGGCGCCGTCAATGCTTTTGGCGTTCGCTATAATGAATTTACCATTACCGCTATCGGTGAAGTGCCGGCCATCACAGTTCGGCAACTCGCCCAGGCGGTCACCTATCAAAACTGACCGCTTTGCCGCATGATCGAAGAACATGCTACCGTGCTCGGATTGCAAGGCCACCTGGCGGTGATCGGAATTCAGCGCCAAAACGCCTGTAATCATTGCGAACTGAATGCCGGTTGCGGAACCGGCAGTCTGGGCCGGTTGCTCGGACAACGCTCGCAACAATTCAGTATCGACAATACGCACAACCTGAAACCGGGCGATCATATCGTCATCGGCTTGCCGGATCGCCATTATCTGGCGGCCAGTTTTCTGATGTACATTTTGCCTCTGCTGATGCTGTTTGTCTTTGGATTGCTTGCCCGGTTGCTATTCGGTGGCAGTGAAACCCTCACTACAATCAGCGCTCTTGCCGGACTGGGTCTGGGTATCGCATTGACGATTCGACTATCACACAGCCATTTTGCCCGCCGCTTTCAACCCCGGTTTTTGCGGCGGGAACTCGAAATTTCTATTCTTTAAATCTTGGTTACAGGAACGTGTTATGAAAAAAACCAGCCTTTATCTTTTTTCGACCCTGTTGATGCTTTTGTTCATCCAGCAGGTTCAGGCGCAATTGCCGGATTTCACCGGTATCGTGGAACAGGCAAAGGATTCGGTGGTGAATATCAGCACCAATTCCAAGCCAAAAAGTGGCACGATGCGCAAGCATCTGGATATTCCGAATTTGCCGGAAGGCTCGCCGTTCGGTGAATTGTTCAAGAAGTTTTTCGACGACAATGGCATCGAAAAGCGCGAAACCAATTCGCTCGGCTCCGGTTTCATTATTTCGTCGGATGGCTATATCCTGACCAACCATCATGTCGTGGCGGATGCTGATGAAGTCATTGTGCGCCTCAATAATCGCGATGTGTATGATGCCAAGGTGATTGGTTCGGACAAGGATTCGGATATTGCTCTGATCAAGATCGACGGCGACAATCTGCCGACGCTGAAACTGGGGGATTCGCAAGACCTCAAGGTCGGCGAATGGGTGCTTGCCATCGGCTCACCGTTTGGTTTTGATCATACCGTCACCGCCGGTATCGTCAGCGCCAAGGGCCGCAGCCTGCCGAGCGATAACTATGTGCCTTTCATCCAGACCGACGTAGCCATCAACCCGGGAAATTCGGGCGGCCCATTATTCAACATGGATGGCGAAGTGATCGGTATCAATTCGCAAATCTACAGTCGTTCCGGCGGTTTCATGGGCCTGTCTTTCGCCATTCCGATCGAGATGGCTGTCGATGTGGCCGAACAGATCAAGAGCAAGGGCTCGGTGTCGCGCGGTTGGCTCGGCGTGCTGATTCAGGAAGTCACGCGTGAACTGGCCGATTCGTTTGGCATGTCCAACCCGCATGGTGCTCTGATTGCCAAGGTACTGGATGACAGTCCGGCGCAGCGAGCCGGCCTCAAGGTCGGTGATGTCATCGTCGAATTCAATGGCCGCAAGGTGACCCGCTCGACCAGTCTGCCACCGATTGTCGGCCGTACCGCGGTTGGCGAAGATGCCGAAGTGGTCATTATCCGCAACCGTAAAAAACGCACATTCAAGGTCAGAATCGAGCAATTGCCGACTCAGGAAGTACTGGCGGAAAGCCAGCCGCAAATGCAACCACCGGTCGAAAAATCGGTGCTCGGCATGTCGGTGAAAGAACTCGACAAGATCACACGCAACAAGCTGAAGGTAGACTCCGGCGTGCTGGTCGATCGGGTGGAGCCTGAAGGTCCGGCCAGCGAAGCGGGCATTCGCAAGGGCGATGTGATCAGCATGATCGATAATCACAGTGTCACTTCAGTGGATGAATTCAGCGATCTGGCCGAAAAGCTCAAGTCCGGAAAGTCGGTTGCTATCCTGATTCAGCGCAATAATGGCCCGGTGTTTCTGGCGATCAAGCCGGAGTGATCCGCTTCACCCTGTATTACCGCGAAAACTGCCACCTGTGCCAGTCGATGAAACTGGCGCTGGTGGCGTTGCAGCGCGATCTGGATTTTGACTGGCAGGAAATCGATATCGACCGCGATACCGATTTGATTCGGCAATTTGATACGCTGGTGCCGGTATTGCAGTTCGATGGCGAAGAAGTCTGCCATTATTTTCTTGATCAAGAAGCTGTCCGGCAGCGGCTGGCACAGGCGTGAACTTTACCCCCATCCATGAGGTTCTGACCGGAAAGCTCCGGTTGGGTGCAAGATTTACAGCCGCCTCCGCTGCCATTCCTTACAGAAGCGATGAAATATCCCGATCATCCCTGTCGCTTTGCCGCCATTTCCCGTAAAATTCGCGGATTTTTACACCGGCTGACCGATTATGCGGATGCAGAATATCCGAAATTTTTCCATTATTGCCCATATCGACCATGGCAAGTCGACCATCGCCGACCGCTTTATTCAGGTCTGCGGCGGCTTGACCGAGCGCGAAATGTCGGAGCAGGTGCTCGATTCGATGGATCTGGAGCGTGAACGCGGAATCACCATCAAGGCGCAATCGGTGTCACTCGAATACAAGGCCAAGGATGGCGAAACCTACCTGCTGAACTTCATCGATACCCCGGGACATGTCGACTTTTCTTACGAAGTCTCGCGTTCGCTGGCCGCCTGCGAGGGCGCTTTGCTGGTGGTCGATGCGTCGCAGGGCGTGGAAGCGCAATCGGTAGCCAATTGCTACACCGCCATTGACATGGATCTGGAAGTGATTCCGGTGCTCAACAAGATCGATCTGCCCGCCGCCGATCCTGAAAGGGTCAAGCACGAAATCGAACAGGTGATCGGGCTGGATGCCTCTGAGGCGATCGAAGTCAGCGCCAAGACCGGGCAGGGCATCGACGAATTGCTGGAACAACTGGTCGCGCTGGTGCCGCCTCCGGTCGGCGATATTGATGCGCCGACCAAGGCGCTGATTATCGACTCCTGGTTTGACAGTTATGTCGGCGTGATCACGCTGGTGCGCGTGATGGAAGGCAGCATCAAGCCGCGCATGAAAATCCAGATGATGTCCACCGGGCGCGAGTTCCATGTTGACCAGGTCGGCGTGTTCACCCCCAAACGCCTGCAAACCGAAGTGCTTGAATGCGGCAATGTCGGCTATATCATTTCCGGCATCAAGGATATCGAATCGGCAAAAGTCGGTGACACCATCACCTCGGCACAAAACCCGGCCAGCGATCCCTTGCCCGACTTCAAGGAGGTACAACCGCGGGTATTTGCCGGACTGTTTCCGGTCAGCTCGGATGACTATGAAAACACCCGTGAAGCGCTGAAAAAGCTCAAGCTCAACGATGCCGCGCTGCAATTCGAGCCGGAATCCTCGCAGGCGCTGGGCTTCGGTTTTCGTTGCGGCTTTCTCGGCATGCTGCATATGGAAATCGTGCAGGAGCGACTGGAGCGCGAATACGATCTTGATTTGATCACCACCGCGCCGACCGTCATCTATCAGGTGGAAACCACCTCTGGCGAAGTGATCGAGATTCACAACCCGGCCGAGTTGCCGGAAGTCAATTACATCAACGAAGTGCGCGAACCGATCATCCGTGCCAATATCCTGACGCCGGAAGAATACATCGGTGCCATTATCACATTGTGCACCGAAAAGCGTGGTGTGCAGAAAGAAATCGTCTATCTGGGTTCGCAGGTTTCAATCGTGTATGAAATGCCGATGAGCGAAGTAGTACTCGATTTCTTTGATCGCTTGAAAAGCGTCAGCCGCGGCTATGCTTCATTCGACTACGAATTTCTGCGTTTCGAGGCGGCCAATCTGGTCAAACTCGATGTGTTGATCAATGGCGAGCGGGTCGATGCCCTGTCGATCATCGTGCACCGCGACAATGCCGAATATCGTGGCCGCGAACTGGCCAGCAAGATGAAAGACTTGATACCGCGCCAGATGTTCGATGTAGCGATACAGGCCGCGATCGGTGCGCATATCATTGCCCGCACTAACGTCAAGGCTTTGCGCAAGAATGTCACCGCAAAATGCTATGGCGGAGATATCACAAGAAAAAAGAAATTGCTGGAAAAACAGAAAGCCGGCAAGAAACGGATGAAGCAGGTCGGCAAGGTGGAAATCCCGCAGGATGCCTTTCTCGCCGTGCTGCAAGTAGATAACAAGAATTAGCCAGCGCGGTTTACGCTCAATTTTCAATACTCAACACTACACGGGGCTATCCTGAACAATGATTCATTTCGACTTTGAATTTCTGCTGGTCATGGCCGTGCTGGTCAGTGGCCTGATCTGGCTGCTCGACAGCCTGCTGTTTGCGCGTAAACGTCATCAGGTCAGCGCCGGCCAATCGGTGCATGAGCCGATTCTGGTGGAATATGCCAAATCTTTCTTTCCGGTGCTGCTGGCGGTGATGATACTGCGCTCGTTTCTGTACGAACCGTTTCGCATTCCTTCCGGATCGATGATGCCGACCCTGCTGGTCGGTGATTTTATACTGGTCAACAAATATGAATACGGCGTGCGCTTGCCGGTGGTGCATACCAAATTGACCGATGGCAAACCACTCAAGCGTGGCGAAGTCGTGGTATTCCGTTTTCCGGAAGATGAATCGCTGGATTTCATCAAGCGGGTGGTCGGTCTGCCGGGCGACCACATCAGTTACTACAATCGCCGTCTGATGATCAACGGTACGCCGCTACCGGTCGAATTCGTGGAAACTTTTGCCGGTCAGGGTACGACCAGCGACAACATGGCCGGTGCCTCTGTTTTTCGTGAAAAACTCGGCGATGTCGAACATTTGATGATGGTCGACGATAAAGTGAAGTTCAGTGCCAATGGTGAATTGATCGTACCCGAGGGGCAGTATTTCGTGATGGGCGATAACCGCGACCACAGCAACGATAGCCGCTTCTGGGGCTTTGTACCGGAACAAAATCTGGTCGGCAAGGCTGAATTCATCTGGCTGCACTGGGATTGGCGTAGCGGCGGGAGTGGGCTAGACTTGTCGCGTATCGGCAGCATCCAATAACGAGGCAGACATGACCCCACAAATCAACCAGAAATCCCAACGCGGCCTGACCACCATCGGCTGGATCGTCGTCATCGCCATCTTCGGCTCCATCATTCTGACCGGTTTCAAGATTCTGCCGATGTATATCGAGTATTACCAGATTCGCTCCACCATGGATAACATGGCCTCCAGCGAAGAAGTCGATGCCCGCTCCAAAAAATCGATCTGGAGTTATCTGAATAGGCAATTTCTGGTCAATCAGATCACCGGCATCAAGCGCGAAAACATGAAAGTGGTCCGCGAAAACGACATCACCAAGGTAACGCTGGATTACGAAGTCCGCAAACCGTATATCGGCCCCTTGTTCATCGGCGGTCACTTCACCTATACGGTCGAGAAAAAAGAGTGAAGACACTGCAACAACTTCAGACGGTTATTCATTACCATTTCAAGGATGAATCGCTGCTCGAAAAGGCCATTACGCATCGTAGCTTTTCGCGTAACGTGAATAATGAGAGACTGGAGTTTCTCGGCGACAGTGTGCTCGGACTGGTGATCTCAGACCATTTGTTCAAACGGTTGGAGGATTCCAGCGAAGGCGAATTGAGCCGGGTGCGCGCCAGTCTGGTGAAGGAAGATGCGCTGGCCACGGTGGCACGCGATATCTGTCTGGGCGACTATCTGCGACTGGGTGGTGGCGAATTGAAAAGTGGCGGCTACCGTCGTGCCTCGATTCTGTCGGATGCGATGGAAGCGATCTTTGGCGCAGTCTATCTGGATGGCGGCTTCGAGCCCTGTCGCAAGGTGATTCTGTTTTTATATGATGAATATCTGGTCACGCTGCCGACTCAGGCCGATTTGAAAGACCCGAAAACCACGCTGCAGGAATATCTGCAAAGCAAGAAAATAGAACTACCGGTGTATCAGGTGGTGAAGACCGAAGGAAAATCGCACGACCAGATTTTTACCATCGAGTGCCAGATCGATGGACTGGGGCTGAATGTCAAGGGTAAGGGTAGCAGTCGCAAAAAAGCCGAACAAATGGCGGCATCGGCGGCGCTGAAACAGGCACGTAATGGCTGAGCCGGATTTTGCCTGTGGCTATGTCGCACTGGTCGGCAAGCCGAATACCGGAAAATCGACACTGATGAATGCACTGGTCGGCGAAAAGCTCAGCATCACCGCCAAACGTCCGCAAACCACCCGCCACCAAATTCTCGGCATCAAAACCACCGATCGCTATCAATGTATCTTCGTCGATACGCCGGGTATGCATCAAAACCAGAAAAAGGCCATCAACCGCTATATGAATCGCGCCGCCAGCAGTGTCATCGATGATGTCGATCTGGTGTGCGTGTTGCTCGATGTCCGCAATATCAATGGCGATGATGAAGAAGTATTGAAAAAGGTCGAAAAACTGCCCAATCGGGTGCTGCTGCTGAACAAGATCGATCAGGTCAACAAGCAGGATTTACTGCCGATCATGCAGCGTCTGGCGGAACGCATGCCCGATGTGCCGATCATTCCGGTGTCGGCGCTGAAGCAGGAAAATCTCGATCACTTGATGGAATTTATTGCCCAGCAGTTGCCACCGGGCGTGCCGCATTTTCCGGACGATCAGCTCACCGACAAGTCGATGCGTTTCATCGCCGCCGAAATCGTACGCGAAAAACTGTTTCGCATGCTGACCCAGGAATTGCCCTACTCACTCACAGTCAATGTCGAGCATTACAAGGAAGAAGCCGATCTGGTGCGGATATCGGCGTCGATCTGGGTCGAGCGAAAATCACAGAAAGGCATCATCATTGGACGTGGTGGCAGCTTGCTGAAGAAAATCGGCAGCGAGGCACGGGCGGATCTGGAGCGCTTGCTCGACTGCAAGGTGTTTCTGCAACTGTGGGTCAAGGTACGTGAAGACTGGTCCGACGATGAGCGCTCGCTAGCTGCTTTCGGCTATTCGGACGAATAATAACCGGACTCCTGAAAAAACCGGTCAAACGATTGGCAACACACCGACAGGCCGGCCCGGATTCAAGTCCAAATTTTATAAAGCTGGTATGGTAATGACTTCCTGTTTCGAGCATTTAAACGCTGCCCCGCTACTGTAATGCAAAGCCGAATTACCGATCAGCCCGCCTTTATTCTGCACCGTCGTGACTACAAGGAATCGAGTCTGATTCTGGAATTGTTCAGCGAACAATTCGGCCGTGTCAGTGTGCTGGCCAATGCCGCCCGAAAGCGTCGCGATGCGGCACATTTTCAAATCTGCAACCGCTTGATGTTGGGCTGGAGCGGACGTAGCGAGTTGAAAACCCTGACCCAGATCGAAAGCCGGGTGCTGCCAGTCTCGCCGAAGCATTATCCCGGCGTGTTTTACGCCAATGAATTACTGATGCTGATGCTGCCCAAACATCAAGCCTACGCTGAACTGTTTCACCACTATCAACAATTGTTACTGGGCTTGGCCGGGTCTGACCGTCAAGCCGAACTGGCGATGGGCTTGCGACGGTTTGAGCTGGAACTGCTGACAGCTCTTGGCCTGTTGCCGGATCTGACCCGGGTTTCCCACAGCGACGCCCCACTGGAAGATACCAGAGAATATTATTTCGACCCGGCCAACGGGCTGTGTCCGGCGCAGAATCAGCAGACTCGTAATTTTCTTGGTGCCCAGTTGCGGGCGATTGCAGACCGTCGTTTTGACGAACCCGATATCGCCCGCGCCGGCAGAATTCTGCTGCGCCAAATAATTGATTTCAACCTGCAGGGCAGGACGTTACAATCACGCCAGTTTTACCAACAACTGCAAAAATAATTCTATGAATGCAACTTCCATCCAACTCGGTGTCAACATCGACCATATCGCCACCCTGCGCCAGTCACGCGGCACCCGCTATCCCGACCCGGTCACCGCTGCGCTAATCGCCGAACAGTCGGGTGCCGATTCAATCACCTTTCATCTACGCGAAGACCGCCGTCATATTCAGCAACGAGATTGCTTGCTGCTCAAGGAAATGGTGCAAACCAAGCTGAATCTGGAAATGGCGGTGACTGAAGACATGCTCGGATTCGCGCTCGAATTGCAGCCCGAAGATTGTTGTCTGGTACCGGAAAAGCGTGAAGAATTGACCACCGAAGGCGGTTTGGATGTAGTCGCAGGCTTCGACAAGATCAAGTCTGCCTGCGAGCGTCTGGCGGCCAACAACACCCGCGTGTCACTGTTTATTGATGCCAGCTACGAACAAATCGATGCGGCAGTGGCCTGTCACGCGCCAGTGATCGAAATTCATACCGGCCACTTCGCCGATGCCCGCGACGAACCCACGCGAGCGCGCTTGTTGCAAGAGATCTACCGCGCCATCGATTATGCGCACCAGCAAGGGTTACAGATCAATGCCGGGCATGGCTTGCATTATCACAATGTGCAGGCGCTGGCACGTCATCCACAGGTGGTGGAATTGAATATCGGTCACGCCATCATGGCCGATGCGATGTTTCACGGGCTGGCGCAGTCGGTGCGTGAAATGAAGCGTCTGATGGTGGAAGCGCGTCTCGGTTTGAACCCAGCCTCGTCATGATCGTCGGAATCGGCGTCGATATCGCCGAGATTTCACGTTTTGAAAAGATTATCGAACGTTATGCCGAGCGCTTTTCTGAACGCATTTTGTGTGAGACTGAGCGACAGCAATTTGAACACCGCAATCACAGCGCCAGTTTTCTGGCTTCCCGGTTTGCGGCCAAAGAAGCCATCAGCAAAGCGCTCGGCACCGGGATCGCCGAAGGAATCGGATTCCACGATCTGGAAATCATCAATAATGATCTGGGCAAGCCGGATATCCGCTTTCATGGTCAGGCTCGCATAGTAATCGAGCAACGCGGTATTCGACACAGTTTCTTATCCTTGTCTGACGAAAAACACTACGCCGTCGCAATGGTGGTGCTGGAAAGCGATTGAGGCCGCTGCCGTTAGGCTGGCGGTAGCGGGATTACAAGTCAGCATCTCCACGCTGTTGCAGGGTGTCCTCAATGCGCTGCAATTCGGCACGAACCTCCCGGCACACCGCAAGAATCGCCCGCCGGTCGATGGTTTTGGCATCGTCATAGCGATCCAGCAAGCGTTTCAATTCCGGCAGACCGGCGTAACAGCAAACGCCCCTCAATTTATGCATGATATCGCCAATCAATCGTCCGTCTTCGGCCTCGATGGCCTGGCTCAATTCTTCCACAAAACCCGGCAGCTCCAGTTGCAGTAAAGAAAAAGTTGCCTTGATCAATTTGACATTATTGGCGGAAAGTTTGCGCGTTAATTCATAATCGACCGAGACGGCAGTTTCTTCACTGTCTATTCCTTCGCTGGCAATTCCTTCGACTGCGGCTTCATCGTTCAAAGCGGCTTTCCGGTTCAGTACCTGTTGCAGTTTATCTTCATTAATGGGCTTGCTGATGAAAGCGTTGAATCCGAGTTTTAGCAATCGCTGTTTTTCCTGCTCCAGCGCATTGGCTGTAATTGCCACGATCGGTGCTTGCAGACCCGGCTGGAATTCTCGCATCATTTGCATCAGTTGCACGCCATCAATCACTGGCATCTGGATATCCAGCAGGATCAGGTCAAAGGTCTGTTGACGAAACAGCTTCATCGCGGCATTGGCATCTGCAGCCTGTTGTGGATGATGTCCCCACAGTGTGGTCAATTCGCAAGCCAGCGCCAGATTGACCGGGTTATCATCGACGATCAGCAATTTTTTTCCTGCTTTGGTTGCTGTTCCGGACTGTGCTTGCGAGGTGGCCTGTTGGCTGGATTCAGCGCCGGTGCCTTGCAGGGTATCGATCAGCAGGTCGGTATGTTGCAAGGTAGAAACAAAGTGACAATCCGGATACAGAGACAGGTCAACCTGTTGCAAATCATGATGCATGATAATGACTGTACAGGTGGCGGTGATGTCCGGGCTGATCAGCCGGTGCATATCGCGGTGTTCGTGACGTAAATCGAGCACGATCAAATCCAGGTGGGGCAGGTTCATCTTCAACTGGCGATGCAATTGATCGATATCCCGGGATTCATTGATATGCTCGGTTTCGGTAGTGTATCCACAGCGGTTGTACAGGGACTGGATTTCGCTCAGGCCGCGTTTGCGGGTGGCGTATATCATCGCCCTCAAATCTTCCGGGTCAGTTTGTCGGGGCTGCTCCGTATCGATTTTTAGCGGTAGCAACAGGGTAAACCGTGATCCTTTGCCGAGCTGGCTTTCAAGCCGGATATCGCCCCCCATCAAACGGGCCAGGTTTTTCGAAATCGCCAGACCAAGCCCGGTTCCGCTATAACGTCGTTTGGTGTCGGATTCGATTTGCTTGAATGCCTGAAACAAATCTTTCTGGTCGGCATCACTGATACCGATGCCACTGTCTTCGATCTCGACTCGTAGCATAATGCTGCTGTCGTGATCATCCTCCATCAAAGCGGTGATACTGACATGGCCCATGTCGGTAAATTTGATGGCATTGCCGATCAGATTGAGCAATATCTGTTTGATGCGAAGCGGGTCGCCGATCAGCCAGCGAGGTGTGTCGCTGTAGATACACAGGTTCAGGTCGATGCCTTTTTCCAGTGTGCTGGCAAACAGATTATCACGTGCATTTTCCAGTAATTCGCACAGGTCAAACGGTTGACAGGTCAGCTCGACCTTGTCGGATTCCAACTTGGAAAAATCCAGAATTTCATTCACGATGCTGGTCAGGTCGGTGGTGGAACGGGCTATGATGTCGGCATAGCGTTTTTGGTCAGCCTTTAATCCAGATTTGCACAGCAAATTGATGAACCCCTGAATGCCGTTGATCGGGGTTCGGATTTCATGACTCATATTGGCCAGAAACTGCGACTTGACCTGATCTGCCTGCTGCGCCTTGTCGCGAGCCGTTGCCAGTTCACGGTTATTGTATTCCAGGCTGGTGACGGCATTCATCAATTCCAGGGTGGCACTTTTGATGCGCTGGTCGAGTTGGGTATGGTTGGCCAGCAAGGCTTGTGACATATTGTTGAATCCCTTTTGCACATCGCCGATTTCATTATTTTCCAGTTCATCAATGGTTTCACCGAGTCGGCCGGTCTCGACCCGTTTCAAGTGATCGAGCATGGTGTAGATCGGGCGGGTCAGGCGGCGGCTGATGACCAGTGTCAACACGGTGGCAATCAACAGCATGGAAAAGAAAAAGACCGCGCCTTCTAAGAATATCTGCTTGCGAACCTGCTGTAACTGTTGGGTGGATAGATACATGTGAACCCAGCCGAGCGTGCGCCAGGCATTTGCATTCTGAGTTTCATCCGGCTGAAAAATATCCTGCAACTCCAGATTAGGGGTGACGACCGCATGCCGTGAATAGGCGTAATCGGTGGTGTCATCGGGGTTGAAATCCTCGGCGCTGGCTTGTGCAACAATTTTTCCATCGGCGTCATACAGAGCCAGATTCAAAATATTATTTTTGCCGATGGATGCTTCCAGTAAGTGATCAATCTGGGCGTAGTTGCCTGACAACAGGTTGAACTCGGTAGCGCTGGCTAATTGCTGGGCAATCACCTGCCCCTTGCTGCGCAACAGTTTTTCGGCTTGCTGGATGCTGTTGTTGATATGCAGATAGGTGAACACGGCATCAATCAGTAGCACCGGTATCATCGCGATCAACAGAATCTGGTATTTGATCGGAAACTTCATAATTTACTCGGCTATCTGCTGCATCTTGTTGAGCAAAGATTCGCGAGTCCCGATCTCCAGTTCCAGCGATTCAGCCACCCGGCGATTGATCTTGATATCGTAATAGCGGGCATATTGAAACGGTTCGAGACTGCTCACCGGTTTTTTATACATTTGATCGAGTACTTCTGCCAACTGCCAGCCGATTTGTTGCGGAGTCGAAAAAATCGCGCCCAGCGCGCCCGACTTTACTTGTGCCGGTGAATAAGTGATCACGGGTTTGCGCTGGCGATAACTGGTCAGCAGGATTCCCTTGAGCGATTGGCGGTTATAGATTTTGGTATCCGGCAACGCCAGCAGCAAATCGACTTCCTCGAGCAGCGATCGAGCCGCCTTGATCGGATTTTCATTGGCTCCCAATAGATATTGTACCAGCTGCAATTGATATTTCTGCTCCAGTTGCAGTTGTTGTTCGGCACTAATCGCACGTTGCGCAGCGTGTAAAATGCCAACGACCGGTTTATCGGCCAGCGCGGTGATCAATAGTAGATAGCGCGACAATGGCTGATCGAGCAATACACTGACATGCCCTGGCAGACGTGATTCTGCCTGATACTGGGCGGCCGTGATAAAACTGTGCAACACCGGCTTTTCAGCGTACTGCTGTCGCGCATAACGGGCAGCGGCCATTCCCATCGTGACTGCAATCTTGAAGTCCTGACTGTCCACCGGTAATTGTTGCAATTCACTCAAGGTTACAATGTGATAGCTGGATCGACTGCTCGACCGGTTGATCAACGATTCGATGGTCTGACTGAAAATCCGGTTTTCACTGCTTTTGATTATCAGGATTTCATGGCTGCCAGCTGATCCGGATAACGGCCAGCACAGAAGCCAGACAAGTAGTAGCGCAGTGAAATTAAGAGATCCCTTCATTCGATTCTATTCAAGTACAGGCCTTCTCAAAATTGGCTGGACAGCCTCACCAGCCACATCTTTTCCTGCATATTCCGGTTCAAATATTCCGAACTTTGATCGAGCAGGTTATAACCGATCAATTCCAGTCTGGTTTCGCTTTCCCGGTTCAGCGTCCATTGGTAGCGCAAGTCGAATTTATCGTAGCCCTCGAGTTGGCGGCTGCTATCGATCCAGCTCATCGCTCCAACGTGGTAAGCGGTCGCCGACAATTGGTGAGCTGGCAAGAAATTGATATGTCCACCAACAAAGGCGGTGCTGGATGGATAGCTATCTTCAAAACCGGCGTCGCTGACATCCGCGAAAACCCGGCTCCAGCCGCCATACAGACGATACTGTTTGTGGCGCGGGCTGAAATTGAAACTGGCTTCCAGTCCACGCACGGTGGATTCAACGGCATTTTGAGGCAGACGATACGATTGTGGAATGCCGCCCACCACATCGTTTTCATACAATTCAATGATCTGGTCATCGATGTGGTACCGGAACAGGCGTAAATCAGTTGAGAGTTGGCGGTTGGCGAATTCGCTGAAAAGACCGATCTCGACCGAGGTGATCGTTTCCGGTTGCAGTGCCGGATTCCCTTGCAGACGAATCTGCGGGATTTCCGTCGGCAACCCGGGCAGAGCGGGCAATTCGATTACCGCCTGAATATTGCCCTCGATCTCGGCTAAGATCGGGTTGCGATGGGCAGTCGAAATTACGGCTCGCAGTTTATGCCGCAAGCCGATTGACTGGATTGCCGATAACCGGCCCGATAATTTGTTTTTGACCAGATCAGAATTTTCCAGCATCAGACCGGCATCCAGTAAAACCCGGTCCAGCTGAATTTCCATACTGCCAAACAAACGCTGGGTATTGACCGTATGCAATTCTTTATCGGAAAACAGATAACTCGAGCGGACTTCATCCTGACGCAGGCTGGCACCATAAACCAGTTTGCTGCGGGCCGATAGCTGGCGGCTTTGAAACCACTCCAGGTCGAGTCGATCAGAGATACGGCCGAAATCAATATCCAGGGTAATATCCTGTGGCAGGCTGTCAAACAGCGAGCTGCCAAGCAGAGCATCCAGTTCCTGATTCAATCGAGCGGTGACGAAATCATCGTTTACATCCTGGCGCGTGTGGGTCAGCAAAGTGGTTGTGCTGACGTCATCCTCGATCCATTCCCATTTTATGTTCTGGTAACTATTGCGGGCTTCCTCTTCACGTATGATATCCGCAACATCGCCGTCACCGCGGTCGAAATTGCTCAGATTGATCCCCAGTTGTACGCTCCAGAACTGGTTATGGGTGGTCAGGAAATCGCTGCGGAAATTAATGATATTGACCCGTTTGGAGTCATGCTCATTGCGGTAGCCATCGTCGCTGATGCGTCCGGCCGTCAGGCGCCAGTCGAAATCACCTTGTTGATTGCCGGCACGAAAATAGAAATCCGACACTTCGTTGTCTTCGTTCAAGTCCCGGGTCAGGCTGAGTAAAACACCATAATCCTCGGCGGCATGCCGGGTAATGATATTGATGGTGGCGAAAAAGGCATTCGCCCCGTAGGTAGCCGCGTTGGGGCCGCGGCTGATTTCCACCCGTTCGATGTCTTGCAGCAGCAGTGGCAGATTGGCCCACGGAACGCCACCGAAACTGGGAATGAAAACAGACCTGCCATCGATAAAAACCTGCAACTGGCGCTGCCAGTTACTACCCAGCCCCTGATAGGCGACCGCTGGCGTGTGGCCGAGGCGATAGCCGACCAGAAAGCCCGGCACCATGCGGAAGATATCGGCGACTTCGCGCGCACCGGAGTTGCGGATCATTTGTCGGTCGATCACGCTGACGCTGACCGGTGAATTGGCCAGCGGTTTACTCATGCGGGCAACCGTCAGTACCACCGGAGCTTCGCCAAAGAAATCGTCTTCGGCCCGATATTCATCGGCTTGCAAGGGAAGGGATAACAGCTCGACCAGCATCAGTGCTGCGGTGAAGGATCCAGAAATGCGTTTGACCAAGTTCAACTCCAGATTTCAACCGGTGGAGGATGCCAACCGCCGGCCATTCAAGTAAACTGTCGAGCCTTTCCCACCACCGCCTAAGCGGTGGAAAATCTGAAATCGACAGTCGGTAAAAAGATGAAACTGCAGGATTATATAGGAAACACTCCGTTGGTGACATTACAGCATCTGGGGCGTGAACACGACAGTAACCGCATTATGGTCAAGCTCGAAGGCAATAACCCGGCAGGCTCGGTCAAGGATCGCCCGGCATTGAACATGATTGTACAGGCCGAGCGCCGCGGCGAGATCAAACGCGGCGATACGCTGATCGAGGCGACCAGTGGCAATACCGGCATCGCGCTGGCGATGGCGGCGGCAATCATGGGCTATAAAATGATGCTGCTGATGCCGGAAAACCTGAGCGTGGAACGGCGCGCAGTGATGAAAGCCTATGGCGCTGAATTGATACTGGTGAGCAAGGAAGAAGGCATGGTCGGTGCCCGCGATCTGGCCGAGCAACTGGCTGCCGATGGCAAGGGTATTTTGCTCGATCAGTTTGCCAACCCGGATAATCCGGCCGCCCATACCGCTACCACCGGGCCGGAAATCTGGCAACAGACTGAACAGCAATTGACCCATTTTGTCAGCGCGATGGGCACCACCGGCACCATCGTCGGTTGTTCGCGCTATTTTCGCGAAGTCGACCCGGCGATTCGAATCATCGGCGTTCATCCGGCCGAAGGGGCGACCATCCCTGGTATCCGCCGCTGGCCGGAAGAATATTTGCCGAAAATTTTCGACCCGGCCTGTGTCGATGAAATCATGGATGTGACCCAGCAGGAAGCCGAGCAAACCACCCGTGATCTGGCCGCACGTGAAGGCATTTTCTGCGGAATATCTTCCGGTGGCGCGGTCGCGGCTGCATTGCGTCTGTCGGCGCGGGTCGAGCAGGCCACCATCGTCACCATCATCTGTGATCGCGGTGACCGCTATCTGTCTACCGGCGTTTTTCCAGCCTGATTTCCAACAGTCCAGCGTATCGCTCATTTTACCTAGGATTCCATCATGGCTCGCAGAAAACGTCGCCGCGAATCACCACCACCCTTTGAAGCCCGCATCGAGGGCTTGTCGCATGAAGGTCGTGGTATCGCCCATCACAATGGCAAGATCGTGTTTGTTTTTGGCGCACTGCCGGGTGAGCGGGTACTGATCCAGATTAACCAGTCGAACAAGAAATATGCGGAAGCCTCGGTGCTCGAAGTGCTGGAGGCTTCGCCATTGCGCATCGAGCCGCGCTGCGCGCATTTCGGCGTCTGTGGCGGCTGCAGCCTGCAACATCTGAGCAACGATGACCAGATTGCGATCAAGCAACAGGCGGTGCTGGAAATGCTGCAACACGCCGACATCGACATCGGAGAAGTGATGCCACCACTGCGTGGAGATCACTGGGGTTACCGGCGCAAGGCCCGCCTCGGCGTCAAATATGTAATCAAAAAAGAACGTCTGCTGATCGGCTTTCGTGAACGCAACAAGCCATATCTGGCTGATATGCAAAGCTGCCCGGTGCTGATCGAACGAGTGGGCCAGCATCTGCAAGACTTGATGGAACTGGTCGGCAGCCTTGAGACTTATGACAAGATCGCGCAAATCGAGGTTGCTGCTGATGATCAGCATTGCCAACTGGTATTTCGCCATCTGGTGCCTTTGCCGGATGCGGATATCGCCGCGCTGACCGATTTCGCCAAAGACACCGGATTCTGGTTGCAATTGCAACCGGGCGCTGCTGATACGGTGCATAACCTGTATCCGCAGGAACAAGTCCTTCGATTCAAGCCACTGGCCGATGAAGATATCGCGATTCGTTTCAAAGCCACCGATTTCACCCAGGTCAATGCCTCGATCAACCAGCAAATGGTCAAGCAGGCGCTGGATTTTCTTGAACTGGAATCAGAAGACAGGGTGCTGGATTTATTCTGCGGTCTGGGTAATTTCACCTTGCCGATGGCGCGTCGGGTGCAGCAGGTGACCGGGGTTGAAGGCGATGAAGCGATGGTGCAGCGTGCGCGCGAAAATGCACTTGAGCACGGCATTGAAAATACCGAATACTTCGCCGCTGACCTAAGTAAAATCGATGGCCGCGAGGGCTGGATGAAGCAAAGCTACGACAAGATTCTACTCGACCCGCCGCGTAGCGGTGCGCTCGAAATCGTGCAGAAAATCAAACCGCTGAAGGCGTCGATCATCGTGTATGTCTCCTGCCAGCCGTCGAGTCTGGTGCGTGATGCCCGCGAATTGATCGCAGCCGGTTACCGCATGACCCACTTCGGACTGATGGATATGTTTCCGCAAACCGCGCATGTCGAGTCGATGGCAGTGTTTCGGCGTGGGAGGAAATGATGCGTTTTCGACCGCTGTGGCTGCTCTTTATGCTGGGTCTGTTGCCACTGCTGCTGTCACCTTTGCGCGCTGGTGAATTTTTTGCCACTCGCAATCTGCTGCTCAACCATGACCTGTACAAACTCGAGATCGCTCATAGCCGGGCGCAACGGCGGCAGGGCTTGATGCATAGAACATCCATCGCTCGTGATGGCGGTATGCTGTTTTTGTATGATCGCCCCGGTGATTACCGAATCTGGATGAAAAACACGCTGATCCCGCTGACGGTGATCTGGCTGGATGCACAAGCGCGGATCATTGATATCCGGTTGTTACGACCTTGCCAGCAGATACAGTGTCCGGTCTATGGTGTCGATCGTCCGGTCCGCTATATTCTGGAGTTACATCCCGAGCGGCGCGATCGGTTCATGATCGGCCAATCGTTGCCCGAATTATTGAAAATTGTGCCAGAGTAAATCTGGCAAGATTATATCGCTTAACAGTAACCTTTAGTCAGTATCATCGTAAAGGCATGGATAAACGAATAGCCAGATCAAAAATTTGAACGCGGCATTCCTATCCGGTCACTTTCCTAAGTAATCTTGATGGCCATGTCTTCGAGCGTATAGGCGCTGACAAAAATGCGCATGGCGATGTCTTTCAGTTGCGCCAGTAAATCGCGATGCGAAATGATTTGCTTGCAATCCTTTTGCTGCAAAAGCTGTGCAACCAATTCCGCACAATGGGTGACAACATCATCGTAATGGTCGTTGATCAGCGCACTCTTGGGTGCAATTGCCTTGGGGTTTTTGGCGCCGAGTTGATTGATGCCCTGTTTGAGCAGCTTCGCCATGTCAACCAATTGCTTGATGACGGGTTCAAACTGCTGGATAGAATCGATGTGGTAAGCCGTGGTTTCGAGACTGAAATGCTTGATGCTGAGCGTGATCCAGTCAAGTTGCGTGATCAGGCGATAAATGGATTCCTTGTCATAAGGCGTGATGAACACATCGAGCAATTGCTTCATGTTGTTCGATTTCATTGTGCGCGCTTTCTCGGCATGCAGTGAAATACGGCTCAGAGCGCTCAGGTCATCGTTTTTGCTGGCCTGATACAAATCTTCCAGCGTGGTAAACATGATGCCGGCCTGGGCTTGTAGCGCCTGATCGAAATCGACGGTTTTGGGTAAAATAAATCGGTTGATGAAACCCATTACACGCCTCGCAGCAAATTAAACAGCAAACAATACACCCAGCCCAGCACGATGGAAACCGGCAGGTTCAGCCACCAGCCAGAAACAATTCCGGCGGCGGTGCGCCATTTGACATGGCCCGGTTTTTCCGCCGCGCCATTGCCGAGCAGGGTGGCGGTGACCACCTGTGAAGTCGAGGTCGGCGCACCGATGCTGGTGGCGATGGTATTCACCAGCGCCGAGCCAAGCTGGTCGGCCACCGAATGCGTCGTCTTGACCTTGAACAAGCCGAAGCCGAGGGTTTTGATAATGCTCCAGCCGCCAAACACAGTGCCCAGCGTGATCGCCGTAGTGCACCAGAGGATCGCCCAGTCGGGCACATGAAAAACACCGGGCTCGGATTCATCGGCCAGAATCATCATGCCGATAATCGCCATGCCTTTCTGCGCATCGTTGGCACCATGCGAAAATCCCAGCCACGCCACGCTCAGGTATTGAGATTTGATGAATAAAACATTGATCCGCTCACGAAAATGTCGGAACACCAGAAAGATGATTTTCATCAAAATATAGCCCACCACAAAACCCAGTAACGGCGACGCGAACAGCCCGGCGATCACTTTCATCACGCCCTGCAATTCACCCTGTTGCAGTGCTTGCACACCCCAATGAATTTCGTGTGAACCGATCGCATAAAGCCCGGCACCAACCAGCCCGCCGGCCAGTGAATTGGATGATGACGATGGAAAACCCAGCTTCCACGTCACCAGGTTATAACTGACGGCCGCCAGCAGAGCGGCGATGACAATGTTCTCGCCGACGCTTTGCGAGGCGGCAGAAATATTGATAAAGGTGCCAACTGTATCCGCTACCGCAAGCCCCACCGTGAACGGCGCGATAAAGGTGAACAGCGACACGATGGCAATCGCCATGCCCGCAGGCATGGCGCGCGATGCGATGGCGGTGGCGACCATATCGGCGGCATCATGAAAGCCATTGGTGAAGTCGAAGATACCGACTATCAATACGACCAGAAGCAATGACAGATTGAGGATTTCCATGTACTGCGGTGGTACGACTGCGCGACCAGAAAAACCAGAAGTATATCAGATCGGTTTTTTCAGTTTGAATAGCTCAGGATTTTTGGCCTGTTCAATATCCGTCCATCTGCTTTGAGCATATAATATTGCTTTTCCAGGAGTTGACGAATGAGTGACTGCG
>JANTFI010000001.1 GCA_024763505.1 Gammaproteobacteria bacterium | reverse complement strand
CCTTGCGGGTCGCGATCAGGGCTTGAATGCTCATGTTGGTACTCCTCTGGTTTTATTATTATGATCAACCGCCGGATAGAGCCTGCAGAATAAACACCTTCGAATCGGCTTGCAGCGGCTCGGACAAATGCACTCGATCGCGTACCGGACGGCCATCGATCAGAATCAGCATGTGTTCTCGCAGTCGGTTCTGGTCATCCAGAACATACCCCTTGAGACGTTGATGATCCCGGTCGATGGCAAACAACTGGTCAAGCAAATCACGCAGTGTCGATGCCTCGATGCGATGCGGACGGCTTTTGACATGACGGTCCAGGTTGCTGGTAAATTCCACGGTTGCCATCGAATGCAGACGATTTTTATAGATCAGGCTATCTTAACGCTTTCTAGTTCCGATATGCGACAGATCATTGACGCAGCATTTAGGCATTGCCAATAATTACTTCATTGACAGAAATTGTAGCGAGGCGTTATGCAAATTCATTGCTTCAAAGCCATTATCAGTGGCCGGGTTCAAGGCGTGTTTTTTCGGGATTCGACTCGCCAGCAAGCGCGCCAACTGAACTTGTCCGGCTATGCCAGAAATCTGGCAGATGGCACAGTCGAAGTAATCGCCTGTGGCGAGGAAGAAGCGCTTTTACAACTGGAACTATGGCTGCAACAGGGTCCGCCCCAGTCCCGCGTAGACCGGGTTCGGCTCAACCCGATCGACCCACCCGAGGGGCTGGACGGTTTCAGCGTTTTATAGCCGCTTGCGTCCCGGCATAGGCTTGCACCTGTGGCGGAGTCGCTTTCAAATCGATATGCAGGGAGGTTTTGAAAACCGCTTCCAGGCGTGACCGGGTCAAAACTTGCTCGATGCCATCTGTCAACAGGCACTGTCCCTGATCGAGCAAACACAAGCGGTCGCAATACTGCGCGGCCAGCGCCAGATCGTGAATCGCCACCACCACCGTATTGCCCGCCCGAGTGTATTGCTGCAATCCCTGCATCGCCTGTTGCTGATGAGCCATATCCAGATTGGCAACCGGCTCGTCCGCCAGCAGAACCCGCGGTTGATTGGCCAGCACCCGTGCCAGCCATACCCGCGCCTTTTCGCCGCCGGATAATTCACCCACCGGTCTTCTCGCAAGCTCGAGCACACCGGCCTGTTGCATCGCCTGCTGGATGATTTCCTGATCGCTGTCGCCCCACGGCAAACGCCCCATCGAAACCACATCATGCACCGACAAGGCCCAGGCCGATTGCGCGAACTGGGGTTGCAGCGCGATGCTGCGGGCGCGCTGCGTGGTATCCATAAATGCCAAATCTTCGCCCGAAAACTCAATCCGTCCCTGATAATCGACCAGACCGCTGATCGCCGCGAGCAAGGTCGATTTACCCGCACCATTGGGGCCGATCAGCCCGAGCATTTCACCTTTTTTCAGGCTCATGCTGACATCGCTCAGTCGATGCTCGACCGACAGATTCGTTATCTGCATCAAACCCATCGCTGCCGTTCCTTCCACACCAGATAAATGAAAAATGGTGCACCGACGATGGCCGTCAACACCCCGAGTTTGAGTTCCCGCTCCGGTGGCAACAGGCGAATCAGGATATCCGCCGCGCACACCAGACTGGCACCGGCCAGCGCCGATGGCAATAACAGCCGGTCCGGACGATGTCGTACCAGCGGGCGAATCAAGTGTGGCACCAGCAAACCAACAAAACCGATGTTACCGGCAATCGCCACCGCCGAACCGACCAGCAAGGCACAACCGAGAATCACCAATCGACCGCCGCGCGACACTTGCAGCCCCATGCTGTGCGCCACCGCATCGCCGAGACTCAGGCCAAACAGCAATCGCCGTTGCTGCCACAGCAAGCTGCTGCCCACCAAGAAAAATGGCAACAGCACGCCGACATAATCCATCCCGCGCAGGCTGACCGAGCCGAGCATCCAGAACACCAGCTCCTGTAAGGCATAGGGATTGGGCGCGTAATTCAGCACCACCGCAAGCAAAGCGCCGCTGAGCATCGAAATCGCAAGTCCGGCCATGATGATGATTCCCGGCCGTGCCATCGAGCCGGACAAGCCGAGCAGAATCAGCAGTGTCAGCAATGCACCTAGCATTCCGGCAAATGGCGTCGCCAGCACACCCATGAAGGCAAAAAGGTTGAAGTAAAAAACGCAGGCAGCACCCAGTGCCGCGCCCTGACTGACGCCGATCAATCCCGGGTCAACCAGCGGATTGCGCAACAATCCCTGCAAAGCCGCGCCGGACAGTCCCATCGCCGCGCCCACGATCAGCGCCAGCAAGGTGCGCGGCAAGCGGATTTCGCCGATGATGATCGCATCGGTCGTGCTGTGTTGCTGCAGCCAGTCCCACAACCCGGTAAGCACAGCGCTGTCAATGCTGCCAGCGCCCAGCGACAGCGCGGCCAGCACAAGCATCAACAGCCATAGCAGTGGATTCAGTGCCTTTTCCATTGCGCCAGTTCATCGATCAGTTGAAAGGTCCACGGCCCCGGGCATTGCCAGCGCCAGGAGTCCGCCAGTGTACTGTGAGCGCCTCGAATTTCGGCCAGCGCCGCATGCCGGGTAAACAGGTTGGCCAGTGATGCAGAAACCGGTTGCGTCCACAGCACGGCATCGGGTGGATCACTCACCAGTTGTTCCATATCCAACCGCTGGAATCCGCTAGCATTCAGATAATTCTGCCATCCGGCCGCTTCCAGCACATCGTTTTCCAGAGTTTCGAGTCCGGTGCCGATGCCATTCGCGCCGAGCATCAGCAGGTTTAGATGACGTGGTGGATAGACTGCTTGTGGCTCTGTTTGCAACAGTGCCTCCTGAACCGGCAGCAATTCGCGCAACCGAGCCACCAGTTTGTCTATGTCATCGAGCCGCTGCGGAAATGGCAACACGGCCACCGACACCCCTAACTGGGTCAGGCGTTTGCGCAATTGCGTGGCATTGAAGGGACCCGACAGTACCAGATCAGGCTGAAGTGCCAGGATTGTCTCGAGCCGACCATCGTGCTGGGTCAGCCCGTCGCGCAGCCGCGGGTTCGGGTATTGTCTGAGCAATGGCGAATAATGGATTTGCAAGGCGGGGGCGGCGTAGCTTTGCAGTAACCAATCGGTACACAGATCGAGTGATACGATTTGCTGCGGTTGTGGTTGAGATTGTAATTGGGCCTGAACCAGCGGCAGCCACAGTAGCAATCCGATGAACTTGAGTCGGTACAACAGCATGAAAAGTGTTCGGCTTCGGCTCATCAGGATCCGCTCGGCATCGTTGCATTGATCATCCACCGACGCCGACAAAGTATGGCGTCGATGGTCAAGCCCGATCCTATCGCGTCAGCGTAAAAACTGCAGCTTGAATTCAAGCATCGCCAGCCGGTCGCGGCTGTTAAAGCCGTCTGCGGTCTGGTATTGCTCGTTGAACAGGTTATCGATCTTCAGCGATAGATTGCCATGGCGCATCACTTGCCAGCCCAGCGACAGATTGGTCAGCGCATAGCGTGGCAGGGTGATGTCATCGTAGGCCGAATTGTCGCGGGACGAAACCAGCGAAGTGTCGGCTTGCCAGTTCCAGCGCCCCTGTCGATATCCGAGCAGGATATTCAGCGTCGAATCGGCACGACGCGACAAGGCTTCGCCGCTGCTGAGATTTTTCGCATCCTGCAATACCGCATTGAATTGATAATGCCACTGCTGCAACTGCTGCTTGAAGCTGATTTCAAAGCCCTTGATTTGCGCCTGTTCGACATTTTGCATTTGCAGATTCGGCCAACTGCCGGAAAGCTCGATCAAGTCATCAATGCGGTTGTTGAAGGCGGCCAATTGAAACCGGCTGCCAGCCGACAGGTCAAAAATCAGCCCCAACTCGGTGTTGCGTGATGTTTCCGGATTGAGTTCGGGGTTGCCGCCATAGCCGAAACGGTCGGTGCTGTCGGGTGCGCGAAAGGCACTGCCCGCGCCCGCATAGAAATGCACATCCGGCTGTATTTGATAGCGGTAATCGATATTCCAGGTGTTGTGCGTACCGAAATCCTGGTGGTCGGTATTGCGCAGTGACAGCGCGTATTGATGGTCACCACGGCTGGATTGCATCAGCATATAGGCTTCATCGATATCTGTATCCGAATCAATTTGCGTGCCATAGGACAGGGCTTCGACCTGTTCCTTTGCAAGACTGATTCCACCAGAAAGCGTGGTTTTCTCGCTCAATCGGTAATCGAGTTTGCCATCGACGGTTTGGCGGCGGGTTTTGGCACTGTCGAAGTCGCCCAGATAATTGGCCACCTGCTGCTCGATGTTATCCTCGATATGCGACAGCGTCAGGCTAGTGGTCCAGCGCTCGCCGAGATCAGCATCCCACTGCAGTGCGGTGGCGCTATTTTCATAATCCTGATTTTGCTCGCCGAAAGAATAATATTCGACATTGCCCGTGGTTTGCCAATGATGCAGATTGATCCGCTGCTTGCCTCGCTGGTAATTGACAAAGGCATTCAGCGTGTCATTGTCATAACCCTGATGTTCGGTTGAATTTTCATTCACCGGATAACCTTCGGTGCTGAATCGGTCCAGCGTCAAACCGGCTGAAAAAGCGCCCTTGCCAAAAGCCAGATCGATATTGCCATGACGACTTTCATTGCCGCCTGAACCGAGCATAACGCTGCCGCGACTTCCCTGCACCGATTGCCGGGTGATGATATTGATGACGCCGCCGATGGCTTCCGAGCCATACAGGCTGGAGCGTGGCCCCTTGACGATCTCGATGCGCTCGATCATCGAAGGTGAAATATTCTGCAACGCGGCCGAACCGATGGTGGCCGGATTGATCTTGACGCCGTCAAGCAAAATCACTGTGTGATTACTCTCTGTGCCGCGCAAGAACAGAGATGTGACCTGACCACTACCGCCATTGCGCGCCACTTCGATGCCGCTATGAAACTGGATGATATCCGCCACATCCTGCGCTGCGCTGTTTTCGATTTGCTGGCGGCTGATGACTTCAACCGGAATCACCGATTGCCGCGCTTCGGTAGCCATTCGGGTCGGAGTAATGACGATCACCGGCGCATCGGCCCGCACCATCGGAGAAGTGGAAAGCGACAAAAATCCGCAAAGTAATCCGGCCTGGATCCGGCTGGAAGTTGGTAGAAAAGAGAAAGTACTAGAAGGTTTTTTCATGATAAATCCCATGCACCCGCCGTGCATTGTCAGATAAAATTCAGGAGCCCAGATCAAGAATCTGGCGCATCCCACGCATGCGAGGCCGGTCTCCGGACTGACAGTCTGTCAGCACCCTTGTTGGGCGCAAAACTCGAAACAACGCCTTCCCATGAATATCTTCACAGTGGCTTGAGTGGTCTCTAACTGATCACCGTTGCGGGGGCAGTGTCGGCCTTGAGTGCAAAAGCTTTCGCACCGACTTCCCGTTTCACCTGACTACCCATTGATGAGTGGTCAGGCACCTCAGCGCGGCGAAAGATACGGATTTAATCGCATGCTGGCAAGGCATTTATAATCAAATACTGATAAACGATTGGTTGGCAGCCAGCGCAGTCTTTATAATCGCCGCTCGATTTTGCCCACCTTGCCGATGCTCGATTATTTCAACCAGTCCTTGTTGTTTGATTTCACGCCGCTGCAACTGCTGTTCAGCGCACTGGTGTTCGCGTGGTCCGGCTTTGTGCGCAGTGGTCTGGGTTTTGGTGGAGCTGCACTGGGTTTGCCGCTGATGTTGATCATTTACGACCGGCCGGTATTCTGGCTGCCGGTCATTGGCGCGCATTTGTTGATCTTTACCAGTATGACGTTGTTGACGCGGCTGAAGAATGTTGACTGGCATTATCTGGGCAAGTCCGCACCGTGGATCTTTCCGGCCAAACTGGTTGGCGTTTTCGGCTTGCTGAATCTGCCCAATGACTGGCTGGTGATCATTATTTACGGTATCACGCTGGTGTATGCACTGCTGTGGATGTTGCAACTCAGCATCAAAAGCGCCGGCGGCTGGGGCGATAAATTTCTGCTGACACTGGGCGGATATGTATCGGGCACTTCGCTGACTGGCGCACCGCTGATCGTCGCCGTTTTTATGAACCACGTGGCCAAATCCCGTTTGCGCGACACGCTGTTTCTGCTGTGGTTTATTTTGGTCACAGTCAAGATGAGTACTTTCGTTGCATTTGGTGTTGACCTGCATTTCAACAGCGCTTTGCTACTGCTGCCGATGGCTGCGATCGGTCATTTCGCCGGTCTGCACGCGCACGATTTCATGATGCAAAACGATACCCTGTTCAAGCGCGTCATCGGAGCCGTGCTGGTATTGATCTGCATGCTGGGGTTCTGGGCGATCGCCTGATCGTCTCTACAATGTCTGTACTGCGCAGCGGTGCTTCCAAAGCAGTTGCCCGCAACGTGTGGCAGGGGCCATAATCCATCGCAATGGAATCGACAATAACTCTGCCCTACTGGTTTTTTCTGCTGCTCATCCTGCTGGCCGTGCTGCTGTTGCTTGATCGGGTGTTGCTACCGGGCGTGCGCTGGTATCTCAAGCGCCGGGTCAACCGCGTGATCGAGGAAGTCAATACACGGCTCGATATCGAGATAAGACCTTTTCAGTTGACCCGCAAGCAAGCCCTGATCGACCAACTTATTTTCGATGACCGGGTAATCGAAGCGATCAAGGAGTATGCCCGCGACAACAACATGCCGCAGGAAGTTGCTCAAGCCAAGGCGCTGAAATACGCTACCGAAATCGCGCCCACCTTCAACGCCTATATCTATTTCCGATTCGGTTATTGGCTGGCTAAAAAAATCGGCCGGCTGATTTATCGGGTCAGAGTCGGTTTTTATGACCATGACCAACTCAAGAATATCCAGCAAAATGCCAGCGTGGTATTCGTGATGAATCACCGCAGTAATATGGATTACATTCTGGTGTCGTTTCTGGCGGCGGAAAAAACCGCGCTGTCATACGCCGTTGGCGAGTGGGCGCGCATCTGGCCACTGCAAACCCTGATCAAGTCGATGGGCGCTTTTTTCGTGCGGCGCAATTCGCGCAATGCATTGTACCGCCGCGTACTCGAACGCTACGTCAATCTCGCCACCCGTGCCGGCGTGTGTCAGGCGGTTTTTCCCGAAGGCGGTCTGACCCGGGACGGCCGGATGCGCGAACCGCGGCTGGGTTTTCTGGATTACATGCTGCGCGATTACCACCCCGAGATTGATCGCGACATCGTGTTTATTCCAGTCGGCATCAATTACGACCGGGTGATTGAGGACAAAAGCCTGACCCGCCGGCTCGACCCCGATGCACAACGACGCAGCGGCTGGTTTGTGATCAAAACCAGCCTGCGTTTTTTCTTCAAAACCCTGTTGATGGAACGCAAGGCACGCTGGCGACGATTCGGTTATGCCAGTGTCAATTTTGGCAAACCGATTTCCGCCCGCGACTATTGCCAACAGCATCAGGTCGATTTCAGCCAACTGGAGCAGCAACCGCGGTTTGGCTGCATCGAGCATCTGGCGCAATCGCTGATGGATGAAATCCGCCACGTCGTGCCCATTTTGCCGGTGCCGCTGATGAGTGAAATTCTGTTGCAACAACCCGAGCAATGGCAAAGCGAACTGGAATTGAAAACCCGCGCAGTACAGCGTATCGAACAATTACAACAGGCCGGTGCGCCGATCAATATTTCTGCCGGGGCCTGCGAACAAGTCTTGATGGCAGCACTCGACATGCTGGTCGGGCGCAGCTTTGTCGAATTGGAAAATGCACTCTATCGACCGGCTGAAAGCGCCCTGCCGTTACTGCAATACTACGCCAACTCGATACGCCACTGGCGCGACATGGACGACAAGGCATGAGTGATCAGGATTGCGTTATTTTGTTGCATGGACTCGCGCGCACGCATTTTTCGATGCGTTCGATGCAGCAATTTCTGCAACAAGCCGGTTACCGGGTTGCCAATATCGATTATCCATCGCGTCGTCTGCCGATCGAGGAGTTGGCATTTATCGCGGTCGAACAGGGTTTGCAGCAATGCCGCAAGCAGTCGGAAAATGGAACGATTCATTTCGTGACCCATTCGCTCGGTGGCATTCTGGTACGCCAGTATTGTCATCAGCATCAGCTGCCCCGGCTTGGCCGGGTGGTGATGCTAGCGCCACCGAATCAGGGCACCGAGGCGGTGGATGTATTACGCAAGTTGCCGGTATTCCGTTGGATCAATGGCCCTGCCGGGCTGCAACTCGGCACCGCGGTTGACGATGTGCCGAAAAGACTCGGCGCCGTCGATTTCGAGCTCGGTGTCATCGCAGGTGAAACCAGCTACAACCCACTGCTATCGGCGCTAATCCCCGGCCCCGATGATGGCAAGGTCAGCGTGCAAAATACCCGTGTCGAAGGCATGCAGGATTTCATCACCCTGCCGGTCAACCACAGCTTCATCATGCGCAACAAACAAGCACAGCATCAGACCCTGCATTTTTTACAGCACGGCTGCTTTGAACACAGTCGGTAATTTACTTTGCGGCCAGATCGAGCCAAACCTGTAAGTCGGGCTGCTGCAACAGTTGCCAGCAAAATCGACTGGCCTGCTGTAAATCAATCTGTGCCTGTTCAGACAAAGGCTCACCCAGATTAAACAATTGCCCGCGCAGCGCCAGCATGAAAACCGGTGGCGCGGATTTTCCATAAACCTGTTGATAAACGCCCAGCAATTGCTGCGGCGACATCGCATGTGTGGTGTAAGCCGTAGAGGTATCGGGTGACAGCACTGAAAATCGCCAGGCCTGTTCCATCGTGGTCTCGGCACAGGCATCAATCAGTAACACGCGGTCATGTCGATGCAGGTCGGTCGCGTGTTCGATCTGCAATTGAAAATCACTGAGAAACTCCAGCTCGAACGCAAGCCGGGTATGCGCTGCAATCTGTTGAATTTCATCCAATAATGCAGGCCCCAAAGCATCATCGCCTCGCGAGGGATTGCCATAGGCGAAAATCAGCAATGACTCTGCCACCTTATCTGTTGTCACCTAGTTACCGGCTTGTTTGTACTTGCGACTTTGCAACTTGCCGGCTGCGTCCAGTAAATCAACTTGCAGCGGCATTTGACCGAGCGCATGAGTGGCGCAGGACAAACAGGGGTCATAGGCACGAATCGCCACTTCAAGCTGGTTGAGCAAGGGCTCTGTCAGCTCCTGGCCCGATAGCGAATCCTGAGCCACCCGGCGGATCGATTCATTCATCGCCTGATTATTGTGGGTGGTGGAAACAATCAGATTGGCCCGGGTGATCAAACCCTGTTCATCGACTTCATAGTGATGAAACAGGGTGCCGCGCGGCGCTTCGATGACGCCGATGCCTTTCAGACGCATTTCACCCTGAGCCGTCAACTCGTCGCCGAGCAAGTCACCATCATCGAGTAATTCGCGAATCGATTCGGCACAGTACAGCAATTCGATCAAACGCGCCCAGTGATAGGCGAGCGTGGCCTGTACGGGCTTGCCATCGCTTTGCTGGGACTTGAAAATCTGCCGCTGCTGCTCGGCCAGAGGCGTGCGAATGAAATCACAATTATTGATTCGCGCCAGTGGTCCAACCCGATACCAGCCTTGCTCGACCCCCAGTGTTTTGAGAAACGGAAATTTCATATAGCTCCAGCTTTCGATATGCTCGTTGATCAGATCGAGATAATCGTCGCAGGATTGCTGATCGAAAATCACTTTGCCGTCTCGGTCGCAGGCACGTAGTGTGCCATCATAGAGTTCCAGCGCACCGCCCTGCCCGGTCAGGCTCAGCATGTGAGTATCGATGGTTGCAAAATTTTTCTGCCACTCGGCTTGATGAAGAAAAATCTGCTTCATCAATTCGACACTGGACTCTGCCCAATCGACAATTTGATCGATGTCCTGTTGCAGGCTGTTGCGTTCGGCCACCGACAAATTTTTATTCACCCCGCCGGGAATCGCACCGGTGCCATGTACCCGCTTGCCGGATGTGATACGGATGACTTCCTGGCCGTATTTCCGCAGTAACACGCCCTGTCGGGCCAGTTCCGGATAATCATTTATCACGCCGACGATATTGCGATGGCGTACCTCGTCATCGTAACCGAATAACAGGTCCGGCGAGGACAGATGAAAGAAATGCAGCGCATGCGATTGCAGCACTTGCCCGAAATGCATCAGGCGGCGAATTTTTTCGGCGGTCGGTGGAATTTGATCGACGCCGACCAGTTGATCCATCGCTTTTGCAGCAGCAAGATGATGGCTGACCGGACAGATTCCGCATAGCCGCTGCACCAGCACCGGGGCTTCCCAGTACGGACGCCCCTGAATGAATTTTTCAAAGCCTCTAAATTCTGCGATTTGAAAACGTGCCTGAGTGATCTCAAGTTGCTCATTCTGCTGCAACGTGATCTTGCCATGTCCTTCCACCCGGCTGACCGGATCGATCGTAATCTTAATCATAGCGAATCAACTCACTGGATAGTTCCGGTTGCTGTCCTGCAACCAGTGCGCTCAGGCATTGCCAGATCATGTCGGCACGCGGCGGGCACCCGGGCAAGGCATAATCCACCTTGACCAGTTGCTGCACCGGGTACACCTGATCGAGTATCTCGGGTAGGTCTTCATCCTGCGGAATCAATTGATTTTCCAGCCCCATGCCATCGATATAGGATTCCTGCAGGCATTCAGCCAAACTGTATTGGTTTCGCAGTGCAGGGATGCCGCCATTCAAAGCACAGGCACCGAGCACCACCAACGTTTTGCATTGTGCTCTGAATTGGCGAATTACTTCGACGTTTTCGCTGTTGGCCACCGCACCTTCGATGATACCGATATCGCAATCGGCCACTTGTTTGATATCACACAGCGGCGAGCGGCTCAGTTCCACCTGTTGCAACAGCTCTATGATTTTTTCATCGCAATCGAGCAGCGACATATGGCAACCGAAACAGCCGGCCAGAGAGGTGCTGGCGATTTTCAATTTGTGCGCCATTACTCCTCCGTAATTTGCTCAATGGAATGGCGGTCATATTTTCGCTGACCGATCGGCGTTTTGAAGCCCTGGTGTTTGGGCAGGAAAACACCCACCGGACACACCGAGGCAGCCCGGTCAGTGGATGCAAATTCACTGTTGACCAGCAACCCATCCGGCGCATTGATCACCAGCCGTGTGTCGAAACCACGGCCAGTCAGGGAAAAAACCGATTTGCCATCGACTTCACGGCTCGCCTTGACGCACAGTTCACAGTGAATGCAGCGGGTAAAATCCAGCACCCAGTCCGGATGACTGGCATCGACCATGCGGCGTGGATACTGAAATGGCAGATCGGCCATCAACAGTTCGCAGAATTCAGCCACAGACTGTAAATGGCATGCACCGCTTTGTTCGCAGGATGGGCATAAATGATTGCCTTCGACAAACAGCATTTGCAGGATGTCTCGGCGCAGCGCTTGCAAATCATCGCTGAGATTCTCAACTTCAAGTCCCGCTGCCGCCGGTGCGGTGCAAGCCGACGCTGTCCGACCATCAATACGAACCATGCACACCCGGCAACTGCCATGCGCCGAAAACTGCGGATGAAAACACAGATGTGGAATATAAACACCGGCAGCCATCGCCGCCTGCAGGATGGTTTGGCCGGGCTCAAATTCGATAGGTTGCTGATCGATGCTGAAGCTTGCCATCACCATGACTCCGTTTCAGTAATGGTGCGATATTCTCGGGTCGCAGCCGATAAATCGAACGCGGGATTGTCGGATGATGAAGCCATACCGGCGGTAAAGATTTCTGGCGATTGCTCGAGTGCATCGGACAATGCCGTGGGCGCACTACTGCCGAGTCCGCAAAAACTGGAACGATGCATCGTTTCGGCAATGTCCTTCAATTGGCGCAAATCATGGCCGGTGGCCTGAGCTTCCGCAAAGCGTTGCAACAATTCTGGCAATAAATGATTACCGATGCGACAGGGGGTGCAGAATCCGCAGCTTTCATGCCGAAAAAACCAGGCAAAGTTTTGCAGCATGTCGAGCAGACTGCGCTGTTTGCCGATGACCATAAACGATCCGCCAGTGGCCAGGTCTTCAAAGCTCAGACAACGATCAAAATCCCTGGCCAGAACGGTGGTACCGGCCGCACCGGCCATTTGTACCGCTTGCGCATCACTGCCGCCGCAATCCTGTACAATCTGGCGCAGACTGACGCCAAAGGGATATTCATAGACGCCGGGTTCTTCACAGTCGCCGCTGATACTGATCAGGCGACTGCTGCGGGATTGCTCCGTGCCAATTTCTGAAAACCACTTTGCCCCCTTTTGCAGGATGCGCTCGACACTGAACAGGGTTTCGACATTGTTGACGATGGTTGGTTGGCCCAGATAACCGTGGGTGACCGGAAACGGCGGGCGGATGCGTGGAATCCCTCGTTTGCCTTCGAGCGATTCGATCAGTGCGCTTTCTTCACCGCAGATATAAGCGCCCGCGCCAAGATGAATTTCGATGTCGAAATCAAAACCGGCCTGACCGAGAATGGCACTACCGAGCAAACCCTGTTCGCGGCGTCTTTGTAAATCCGCCTGCAAGGGTTCGAGCAAAAAGCGGTATTCACCGCGCAAATAGATAAATCCGCGCCTTGCCGATACAGTCAGCGCGGCGATCGTCATACCCTCGATCACACTGTCGGCGTATTGCGCGAGCAGCAACCGATCCTTGAAGGTACCCGGTTCGCCTTCATCGGCATTACACACAATAAAACGTTGATCGGCGCTCGCCTGTCGGCATAACGACCATTTGGTGGCGGTGGCAAAGCCGGCACCACCGCGCCCTCTCAAACCGGACTCATTCAGCGTTTGCAAAATTAAATCCGGCCCCAGTTCTATGGCTCTTCGCAAGGCGGCTGCAGGTTGACAAGACAAAGCCAACTGGCGATCGCTGCGTTGAATGACGTTATCGATCATAAACAGTGATTCCGGCCAGTCTTCCAACTCGACGCCGGACAGGATCAATGCGGCAATATCATCGATGCGCGATGGGGTCAGACGTCCGATGGCACGTCCATTGATCAGCATTGATGGCCCCTGATCACACAGCCCGCTGCAGGCGGTCAGGGCAATGCCGGCATCCTCACAGCCATGCAAGGCGACCGTCAATCGCTGCATCATTGCAGCCGAACCGGCCCAACGGTCGGTGATGTTATTGCTGAACAGAATGCGATAGCGGATGGCCTGATCCGAGTGCAGAAACGAATAGAAATCAATCACTGATTCGATCTGCGCGCGGGTCAGGTGCAGAATCTGTTGCAGGGCTTCAATCGCGGGTGGCGGAATAAAATGATAGCGATGCTGGATATCCACCAGATATTGCAGCAAACGGGTGTCATCGGCTGCGCCAGCAAACCGCTGCCGGGTATCCTCGAAAATAGTTTGCGCCTGCTCGGGTGACATACTATTGCGGTTGCTTTTATCAGCATTTGAGAGTGATGCCTTATCCTGTCACTAATCAGGATCAAAGGTAAAGGTTTTTTGCCCCGTCAGGGCGATATGAGTCAATTACCATGCAGATTTTATTTTCCGGCAATCGGCTGCAGCGGCTGAATCCGGACATTCTGAAGTCGCTCGGCGACATCTGGGTCAAGACCCGGGATTCAGCGCTAGATCGCAGGTTTCCTTGACGGTTTCCATCGCAACCAGCGTGCGTGAATCCCGCACCCCGGGCAGGGTATGAATGATGTCGCCAAGTAATGCTCGATAGGCTGCCATATCGGCAATGCGGATCTTCAACAGGTAATCGAAATCGCCGGACACCAGATGGCATTCCTGAATTTCCGGCCACAATCTGACCGCGCTGCGAAATTCTTCGAACACCTTGCCGGAGGTATAATTCAGGCTGATTTCCACAAACACCAGTAACGCGGCACCCAGTTTGTCGGCATCGAGACGTGCCTGATAACCTTGAATATAACCGCCTCGCTCGAGCCGCTTGACCCGTTCCAGACACGGCGAAGTGCTGAGCCCCACTTGCTCGGCCAGATCGACATAGGAAATTCGACCCTTTGTTTGCAGCAAAGCGAGAATTCTTCGATCGATGCGATCCAACCGTTTGCTGACTTTTTGCTCACCTTCCATAATTATTTCTGCAGGACTTGAATATTTCGAAATATATTCTGGTAAATTTCAAAATACCGCAACTATTATTTTACGACTAAAATTATCATACGGCTCATATTCAGCAAAAGTTGGTAAACACATTATGAAGATTCTGGTCATGGGCAGCGGCATAATCGGTACCACCACAGCTTTTTATCTGGCCCGTCAGGGGCATCAGGTTGACGTGATCGATCGCCAACCCGCTGCAGGCATGGAAACCAGTTTCGCCAATGCCGGGCAGATTTCCCCGGGCTATTCATCGCCGTGGGCAGCTCCCGGTATCCCTTTCAAGGCATTGAAGTGGATGTTTTCCAGGCATAGCCCGCTGGCCATTTCGCCTCGCCTCGAGTGGGACAAGATTCAATTCGTGACACGCCTGTTCGGTCAATGTACTGCCGGTCGCTATCACATCAACAAAAGCCGCATGTTGAGGCTGGCCGATTACAGCCAGCACAACCTTGCACAATTTCGTGAGGAGAATGCGGAGGTGATCGGACCGGACAGTTTTGATCACCAGAACCTGGGCACGCTGCAACTGTTTCGCACTCGTAAACAATTGCGTGCAGCCACACAGGATATGGCGATACTCGACCAACTGGGCATACCCTATCAGGCGCTTGATGTGGATCAGTGTGTCGATGCCGAGCCCGCCCTGCAAACGGTGCGGCACAAATTGACCGGCGGATTACGCCTGCCCAATGATGAAACCGGCGACTGCCATGCGATGGCCCGGTCTCTGGCGCAGTTATGTGAAAGTCTTGGCGTGCGTTTTCATTACAATGTGAGCATTGATGAGATTGAGCAGGGGCAATCCGGAATCGAATCGGTCTTGACCCATGAAGGACGTTTTTCGGCAGACCGATATGTCATGGCCCTGGGCAGTTTCTCGGCGCCTCTGTTACAAAGTCTGGGTATCGATCTACCAGTTTACCCGGTGCAGGGTTATTCGATTACACTGCCGATTGATGATCAATCGCACGCGCCGCGATCCACTCTGATGGATGAAACCTATAAAGTCGCCCTGACCCGTTTGGGTAATCGCCTGCGTGTGGCCGGCATGGCAGAACTGGATGGATACCGAAAAATCCTCAAGCCCGAACGACGCCGAACGCTTCGTCATGTAGTGGCCGACCTGTTTCCGCAGATAGCTCTCCCACAACAGGATGAATTCTGGACCGGCCTGCGTCCGATGACTCCGGATGGTACGCCTATCGTCGGAGCCAGCACGATCGACAATCTGTTTATCAATACCGGACATGGCACGCTGGGCTGGACTATGAGCTTTGGCTCGGCCCGGTTGCTGGCGGATTTGATCAGCGGACGCCAACCGGACATCCAGCATGAAGATTTCTCGATGTCGCGTTATCTGTCCAGCCAGCATCACAAGCCGGTCGGGCAAAAGCCACTGGCATCTGCCAGACTGTAAAGCCACTACTTTGCAGCGCTAACAATCAGAGTCATGCCCGGCTTGATCCAGATCATCCCCCTCGCGAAGCGCAAGGGTTACGATCAGGTTTTTCCATATTGAGGATTGGAAATGCTGGTAGAAGATGTCATGACCACGTCGTTAAAAACGGTTAACCCGGATACCCCGATGGCCGAAGTTGTCAGTATGATGTGCCTGTACCGTCTCAGCGGTATTCCGGTGGTCGAAGACGATAACAAGCTGGTCGGATTTATCTCCGAGCGCGATGTACTCGATCCGATGTTTCCTAAAATGGGCGACATGATGGATGGCATGGCTGCACTGGACATGACCGATGCGCTGAATAAATATGCCGATGTGACCGGCTTGAAGGTGGATGACCTGATGACCCGCTCAGTGATTTCGGTCGGTCCGGATATGGAAATTCTGAAAGCCGCTGCCAAGATGGTTGGCAACAAGTTTCGACGAATTCCGGTTGCCGTCGGCGACCGCTTGATCGGCATGCTCAGCCTAGGCGATGTGCACAAGGCGATATATTTGCAGAATGCGAAAAATCGGTTGTAAAACACTGAACCACTCTCGCCACGGCGCAAAGCTCGCAAAGAATTTATAAATTTCAACTTTGTGTGCTGGCGAGAAATCAGCGTTATTTCTTAACCAGCCAGGTAAGCGCTAAGTAGTTACTTTATTTCTTTTTCTTCTTCTTGAGCTTTTTCTTCTTCGACCCAGCTGCCTTGCCGGATGATTTCTGCTTTTTCGGCCCCTTGTAAAAGCCTTCGACTTCCTTGATCTTTCGTCGTTCGAAACGGTGCATGAGATAACGCTCGATGCCGGCTATCAAGTTGTATTCCTGCGACATCACCAGTGTGATCGCGCTGCCGGTTTGCCCGGCCCGCCCGGTGCGGCCGATGCGGTGCACATACAGTTCACCGCGGCGTGGCACTTCAAAATTGATCACCAGATCCATTCCTTCAATGTCGATGCCGCGCGCGGCGATATCGGTGGCGACAATCACCTTGAGATGCCCGCGACGCAGTTTGCTCATCACCAGATTGCGCTGCTTTTGATCGCGCCCGCCGTGCAGAATTCCAGCCGGGATTTCCTTTTGCTGCATCAACCGAAACAATTGGTCGGCCTGTTCACGTGAATTACTGAATACCAGACAATGTTGATAAGGCTCGTGTTGCAACAGCCACACCAGTTGTTTGTATTTGTGCGCGCGATCATCGGAAAACAGCATTTGCTCGCGAATCGCCTGATGCTTGTCGGTGATGGCATTGAGCGTAATGACCTTTGGATCACTGAGCAATTGATCGGCCAGGCCGCGCAGATTCTTGTGGGCCAGGCTGGCTGACCACAGCTGGGTCTGGCTACGCTGAAAACAGTGGTCGGCAATGGCCATAATTTCATCGCTGAACCCCATATCGAGCAGCCGGTCGGCTTCATCCAGCACCAGCGTTTCGACTTCACCGAGATTCAGTTCATCATTCGCCAGCAGGCCCGACAATCGGCCCGGAGTCGCCACCAGAAATTGCGGCGGATGTTCGATGTATTGCTGCTGTTTTTTGATATCGGTGCCGCCACCGATGTGGCCGAGCCGGATCTCGGTGAAACGCGCCAATTGCTTGGCCTGTCGCAGTACTTGCTGCGCCAGTTCACGCGTCGGCACGATCACCAGCGCCTGCACGTCATGGCTTGTGGAATCAATCAATTGCTCGAAAATCGGTAACAGGTAAGCGGCCGTTTTACCACTGCCGGTTTCTGCACTGACGAATAAATCCTCGCCATCCAGCGCGGCTTCAAAGGTTTGCTGCTGCACCTCGGTCGGCTCCTTGAAACCGGCTTCATGGATGGCTTGTTGCAGCTTGTCGTCGAAGGCTTCAAACATGGATGGCGACCGCGCAGTGTAAGGGAGGCAATTATTGTCCAGCCGCGAGCTGGTGAGCAAGAAAGTCTTCGTAATTGCCCTGATAATCGTTGAGCTTTTTATCCTTGATCTCGATGATGCGAGTCGCCAGCGACGACACGAATTCACGGTCATGGCTGACGAAAATCAGCGTACCTTCGTAGTTTTCCAGCGCCAGATTGAGCGCCTCGATCGATTCCATGTCGAGATGGTTGGTCGGTTCATCCATCAGCAGCACATTGGTTTCGAGCATCATCAGCTTGCCGAACAACAGGCGATTCTTTTCGCCGCCAGAGCACACATTCACTTTCTTTTTGAAATCATCGCGTGAAAACAACATGCGACCGAGCGTGGAGCGCACGATTTGCTCATCCTGATCTTCACCACGCCACTGACTCATCCAGTCGAACAGGTTCAGATCGCTATCGAAATCAGCCGTGCTGTCTTGCGGGCAATAGCCCAGCGTGGCGTTTTCCGACCATTTAATCGTGCCGTCATTGGGCTGCAGTTGATCGACCAGCAGGCGCAGAAAGGTCGTTTTACCCGCACCGTTTTCGCCAATCACGGCGAGGCGGCTGCCCGCTTCCAGAATCAGGTTTCCGCTTTCAAACAGGGTTTCATCGAAGCCGTGGGCGAGATTCTCCAGAATCAGCGCCTGTCGGTGCAATTTCTTTTTCTGATTAAAGCGAATAAAAGGGCTGACGCGGCTGGATGGCTTGATGTCTTCGAGCTTTATCTTTTCCATTTGCTTGGCGCGTGAAGTCGCCTGTTTCGCTTTCGACGCATTGGCGGAAAAGCGACTGACGAATTGTTGCAATTCTGCCAGTTGGGCCTTTTTCTTGGCGTTTTCGGATTGCAGACGTTCGCGCGCCTGGGTCGAGGCGATCATGAAATCATCGTAATTACCGGGGTAAATCCGCAGTTCGCCGTAATCGATATCGGCCATGTGGGTACACACGGCGTTGAGGAAATGGCGATCATGCGAAATGATGATCATGGTGCTCTTGCGATCATTCAGTACGCCTTCGAGCCAGCGGATGGTATTGATGTCGAGGTTGTTGGTCGGCTCGTCGAGCAGCAGGATATCGGGGTCAGAAAAAAGCGCCTGCACCAGCAGCACACGCAGCTTCCAGCCGGGCGCGACTTCACTCATCGGGCCATAATGCAGTGATTGCTCGATACCGGCGCTGAGCAGTAATTCACCGGCGCGACTTTCGGCGCTATAGCCATCCATCTCAGCGTATTCGGTTTCCAGGTCGGCCACTTTCATGCCATCGGCTTCGCTCATTTCGGGCAGCGCATAGATGCGGTCACGTTCGCGTTTTACTTCCCACAGTTCTTTATGACCCATGATGACGGTGTTGATGACACTGTGTTCTTCGAACGCGAATTGATCCTGCGACAGCGACCCGACCCGCTCATTGGGCGAAAACGATACCGTGCCGGCCGAGGGTTCGAGTTCGCCACTCAATATCTTCATGAAGGTTGATTTGCCGCAACCATTGGCACCGATCAAGCCATAGCGGTTGCCTTCGCTGAATTTGACGGAAATATTTTCAAACAGGGGTTTGGCAGCGAACTGCATGGTGATATTGGCGGTTGAGATCAAGGCGGTGTTCCAGAGTTGAAGCGCAGAGTGGGAAAAAGCGCGTACTATAAGGATTTAGACGGGTTTAGTCGATCAAAATCCGGCTTCATATCGAGGTTTTCGCGCGCAATACAAGTGATTGTCATCAGAATAAACAGATTGAAAGCCCACAGCAGGATATACAACAGTCGTGATTGACCAGCCTTGTGCGCTTTCAGCTTGATACGAGGCTTGATATCCCGAAACGTATCACCAGTTTCCACCGCGGAAATTTCTAAAAGGAATTACTGACAGCTTTTCAACCAACTTATTTATTCTTCTTCATAGTTGCTGCCAGTATCGCTCTTGATCGCCGATTCCACCGGCAGGATGACGATTTGTTCATTGCCCGCAGCATTGTGCACTTTCTGCCGGGCGTCCAGTACGACCAGGTGCTGATCGGGCGGTACCCGTAAGCGTGAATGGATTTGCCCTTGTTCAATCTCGGCGCCGGGCCTGAGATCGATAATGTGATTCTGTTCGGCAATGCCAAGTAATGAGTCGCGTTGACGGCATCGACAATAATTTCGATGACTTTCATCGTATTCGGTGACCTTGCGTCTATGCGATTGACGTTTCGGGTATATTACAAGATAGTCCGGAATTGATACGACCCGACCCGATTGTCACACAACTGTAACAATGGACTGCTGGAATACGCCCATTTACGCTGAAGCCACCATGAACATACTGGTAATTGAAGACGATACTCCGATTCGCGAAATGATCGCCCTGTCGCTGACCCAAGCGGGCTATCATGTTGAGCAATGCGCTGATGTCAAAACGGCCAAGAAACGGATCCCTGAACAAAAGCCGGATTGCCTGATTGTTGACTGGATGCTGCCGGACAGTTCGGGCATCGAATTGATTCGCTGGTTACGCCGGCAAAGCGGATTCAGCCAGATCCCCACCCTTATGCTGACTGCCCGTTCCGAAGAAACAGACAAGATTGAAGGACTCGATTCAGGCGCTGACGACTACATGACCAAACCGTTATCGCTGCGCGAATTGCACGCACGAATCAAGGCATTGCTGCGGCGCCCTGCGCACTATAACGAAGAAACCTTTCTGGTGAAAAGCGGTGATTTAAGCCTCAACAGCGAAAACCATCAGGTATGGGTCGGCGACCAGGAAGTCATCCTGTCGAAAAAGGAATACCAGCTATTAAAATATTTCATGCTGCATGAAAACCGTGTCTACACACGTGATCAGATATTGACCGCAGTATGGGGCGATGATGCTTATCTGGGTGATCGCACCATCGATGTCCATATTTTACGTTTACGCAAGATACTCAAACCCTATAAACTGGACCAATGCATCAAAACCGTTCGCGGTACCGGATACAGCTTTTCAACCCGGGGATAACATCTCACTCATGTTCAAGATATGGCAATACGAAAAAACGCCGATACTGTTGACGTTGCTCGCAATAGTGGTCATCGGCCTGACCCTTGGCAATTGGGTTATCGCATTTGCCTTGCCGTTACTGGCCCTGACAGGCATGCTGTATTACCAACTCTATACGCTCGAGAAATGGTTGGACAGAGGAGGAAAGCTGGTCGAGGTCGATGACCATGGCGGGCTGGCCGGATTGATTATTCGACATCTCTACCGCCAGAAAAAGATTCACAACAAGCGCAAGAAAAAAACCAAGGAACTGTTGCGTCGTCTCAATACCAATATCGCTGCCCTGCCCGACGCCACCGTGTTGTTGAATGGCCAGTACGAAATTGTCTGGTTTAACGATGCCGCCACGACCTTACTGCGGCTGCAGCGTCAGGATCAGGGACAGGTTATCAGCAATTTGATACGACAGCCGGAATTTCTCGACTACCTGCATCACCCGGATGCACAACCGCATATTGAAATCCCTTGCGCATTCGATCATCGGCAAACCCTGCAGTACAAGATCGTCAGTTTCGGCGATAATCAGCGGCTGGTCATTATCCGCAACATCAGTGAACAAGTGAAACTGCAACAAGCCTTGAAAGATTTCATCGCCAATGCTTCCCATGAAATGAAAACTCCTTTGACTTCGATCGTCGGATACGCCGAAATCTTGCAGATGGAGCCGGGGCTGAGCGAAATCGGCAAGAAGTCAGTATCCGTGATCGATCAACAATCCCGACGCATGCAGGACTTGATTCGTGATTTACTCCACTTGTCACGAATCGAAAGCTCCAGCCTGCAGCCGGACGAAGGCGAAGAGATCGATATCCGGGCGACAATGCAATCGGTGCTGTCGGCTTTGGCGGTACAGTGCGGGTCCGAGCGCCTGCAGTGCCACCACGAGACCACTGACAAATTGCGCGGCAACAGTACAGACATCCACTGCATTTGCAAAAACCTGTTGGAAAATGCTTTGAAATACAGTGATGCGGAACATCCGGTTCGGGTCGGCTGGAGCCAAACCGACCAGGGAGAACTGCAATTTTACGTCGAAGATCAAGGTGAAGGACTGGATGAAAAAGAGATTCCGCTACTGACCAATCGTTACTACCGGGGGCGAACCACCACTGCCAGACAAATTACCGGCTCTGGGCTGGGGCTGGCCATCGTCGAGCAGGCGGCGCTCCGGCATGGTGGAAAACTGTCGATAGACAGCCGGAAAAATCAGGGCAGTCGTTTTTGTGTGACGTTTCCGGCTTATCGGACCATTCCGGCAACGCCATCGACACTTGAACCACCCATGCCATCCATCCCCGATCAGGGACATGTTTGAAATCCGGCTCGGGTTACGACTGAAACTAGATATCTGAACCTAGATATCTGAACCTAGATAACTGGACTTAGACCGAGCCACATCTTTAGGCAATCTCAACCGGTCAGGCTCAGGGCAACAGCATGCCGCGTATGGTGAAATACAGGATCGCTGCCAAAAAGCCGGAAGCCGGTACAGTAATCAGCCAGGCCGCCACGATCTTCATCAAGGCCGAGCGTTTGACCAATTCCTTGCGATAGACTTTGGCCAGTGCCTTGCGCTCTTTACGGCTGAGATCGGCGTCGGCCGAGTGTTGCTTTAACTGCTTGATCAACTTGCCTTTTTCATCGACGCTGGCACGTCTGAAATCTTCCAGAAAGGCTTCCACCACTTGTTTATCCTTACCTTGATGATGCTGCACGATCTGATCTTCCATCTGGGCATAGCTGGCTTTCAGATATTCGCGCAGGAATCCCACACCGAACACGGCGCCGACGGCGATATGGGTCGAGCTGACAGGTAGCCCCAGCTGGGAAGCGATAATGACAGTAATCGACGCCGCCATCGCCACCGAAAATGCTCGCATCTGGTCCAGTTCGGTGATCTCGGAACCAACCGTGCGTATCAATTTCGGTCCATACAAGGCCAGGCCAATCGCGATGCCGATCGCTCCAACCATCATCACCCATAGCGGGATGCTCGCCTTCTGGTGTACACCGCCATGTAAAATCGCATCATTGATGGCAGCCAACGGCCCGACCGCATTGGCGACATCATTGGCACCGTGGGCAAAGCTGAGTAGAGCCGCGGCGAAAATCAGTGGCAAGGTAAACAGCCGATTCACCCCTTCCTTGTCATTACTCAAGGATTGAGAAGCCCGGGCTATCAGCGGCCTTACAATAAAATAAATCACCACTGCCAGCACCAGCCCGATGCCAAGAGCGGTCAGAAAATCGACTTTCACCAGCTTCTTCAAGCCTTTCAGTATCAGATAGGTCGAAAACGCCCAGGCCATGATCGCAACCAGAATCGGAACGACCTTACTGGCGGCTTTCCGCATATCCGTCCGGTAAGTGATCTTGCGCTTGATCAAATACAGGAAGAACGCGGCGATCAAACCGCCGAGCATGGGTGAAATCACCCAACTGGCCGCAATCATGCCCATTTTGCTCCAATTGGCAATGGCAAAGCCCCCGGCTGCAATGCCGGCTCCGAGCACGCCGCCGACGATCGAGTGCGTGGTCGACACCGGCGCACCCAGATAGGTCGCGATATTGAGCCAGATAGCGCCGGCCAGCAAAGCAGCCATCATCAGCCAGATAAAGGTATCGGTATCGGAAATCAGGGACGGATCGATGATGCCTTTTTTAATCGTGCTGACTACATCGCCACCGGCGATCAAGGCACCCGCCGCTTCGAAAATCGCGGCAATTACAATCGCCCCAAACAGGGTTAATGCGCGTGAACCCACCGCCGGTCCGACGTTATTGGCAACATCGTTGGCACCGATATTCATCGCCATATAACCACCGATCATGGCGGCGCTAATCAGCAGAAATCCGCCCTCGATACTGGCGTAGGCAGAGCCGGTGAACAGCAGGATGATTATGACAAAAAGAAATCCGATGCCAAGCCGGAACAATTCGCCCTGGCTGGGTTGAGTGGCTTGTTCGATCTGTTTAATGTTTTTAAGATCCATAGATACCGCTCGACGTAATGCTGGATGACAGGAAGAAAACAGGTTTATCGTGGTTTTGCGCAAGGCTAGATGAATTTGTTTAACAATTCATTCTCTTTTGTAACATTTCTGTCATATTCACCACCGATAATGCGCCGCACTGATTTATGTCAATTCACTATCCTACTGAGGAGTATTTATGAAACACCTGGTTCTCGCTACTGCGATCAGTTGCAGTTTGATTTCACTACAGGCACAAGCCGCCGGTCGTGACACCATTAATATTGTGGGTTCTTCCACGGTTTATCCTTTTGCGACTGTAGTAGCTGAAAAATTCGGCAAGAAAAGCGGTCATAAAACCCCCAAAATCGAATCCACCGGTTCCGGCGGTGGCATGAAGCTGTTCTGTGCCGGTGCAGGCCTGAATACGCCGGATATCACCAATGCCTCGCGGGCGATCAAGTCTTCTGAATACAAAAAATGCATGAAAAACGGCGTTACCGATATTACTGAAATACAGATCGGCTATGATGGAATCGCTTTTGCAAACTCCAAAAAAGCCCCGCAATTCAAACTCTCTCGCAAGGATATGTTTCTGGCACTGGCCAAACAGGTTCCGGATCCGAAAGGTGGTCACAAGTTGATTGAAAACCCTTACCAGACCTGGAATCAGGTGAACCCGTCTCTGCCCAATTACAAGATTGAAGTGCTTGGGCCGCCACCGACTTCCGGCACTCGGGATGCTTTTGCCGAACTCGCAATGGAAGGTGGTTGCAAGAAGGTTGACTGGATCAAGGCGATGAAAAAGAAAGACAAAAAGAAGTACAAGTCGATCTGCCACACGGTTCGTGAAGACGGTGCGTATATTGAAGCCGGTGAAAACGACAATCTGATCGTGCAGAAGCTCGAAAGCAACCCGAAAGCTATGGGTATCTTCGGTTTCTCTTTCCTCGAACAGAATGACGACTATGTACAGGGTTCCATTGTGGAAGGTGAAGCGCCTGAGTTCGAAACCATTGCCGATGGTTCTTACCCGATCTCTCGCCCACTGTTCTTTTATGTCAAGAATGCGCATAAAAAAGCCATCCCAGGTATGCAGGATTACCTCGTCGAATTCACCAGTGAAGCCGCTTTCGGTGACGAAGGTTACCTGATCGACAAGGGATTGATTCCACTGTCTAAGGCCGACCGTGCCGCTATGCGCAAGCGCGTCAAAAACTCTGAAAAGCTGAAAATGTAAGCTGGATAGTCATGACCTTATAAGTGCCCGCACGATTGCGGGCATTTGTTTTTGTGCCTGCTTGAAGCTGTGTATAATCCCATCCTTTTCACATTACCTGACCACGCCTGATGACTGCATCTGTTCTAATTCTGCTGATAATCGGCTTATCGATTTTAGCCTTTCTTGCGGGCAGATTCCGTGCAGCCCGTGCTCAGAAAAACGGGCGCCTGAAGGCTTTACCCAAACACTATGGCTATTACACCGCCATCTGGAGTGGATTACCGGCGCTGATCCTGTTAGTCGCCTGGTCCGCTCTCAAACCCGTGTATATTCATGAACAAATCCGCGAGGTGCTGCCGCAATCGGTGTTGACCCAGTCAAATGCCTCGGTCGACCTGTACATGAACGATATCCTGCTGGCGATTCAAAATAATGATACCCGCGATGATCCGGTGTTGATTCGCGCGGTCGATCGCTACCAGCAATTGCAACAGGAAAGTAACTGGATCCTGACCGTACTGGTGGTGTTGCTGGGTCTTTCCGGCATTGTCTATGCTATGACCAATTCTCTGCTCAGGACACAAGCACGCAGCCATACCGAAACCGTCATCAGAGTCGCACTGTTTATTTGCTCAGGCGTTGCGATCGTCACCACCATCGGCATCGTGCTGTCGGTATTGTTCGAATCATTGCGTTTCTTCCAGTCAGTCAATTTTTTCGATTTTGTGTTTGGCACCAAATGGAGCCCGCAAATCGCAATCCGCGCCGACCAGGCCGGGTCTTCCGGTGCCTTCGGTGCGGTTCCACTATTTTTCGGTACGCTGCTGATTTCAGCCATCGCACTGCTGATCGCGGTACCGGTGGGACTGTTCTCTGCCATTTACCTGTCGGAATATGCCAGCCAGCGGTTTCGCGCAACCGCCAAACCCGCGCTGGAAATTCTGGCCGGTATCCCAACCGTGGTGTATGGCTTTTTTGCCGCCCTGACCGTCGCACCCTTCATCCGAGACCTGGGGCAGTCTATCGGGCTTGATGTCTCTTCCGAAAGCGCACTGGCGGCTGGCGTGGTGATGGGCGTAATGATTATTCCGTTCGTTTCCTCACTCTCAGACGATGTCATCACCGCCGTGCCTCAAGCGATGCGAGATGGCTCACTGGGCCTCGGCGCAACCCGATCGGAAACGATCAAGCAGGTAATTATTCCAGCCGCCCTGCCCGGCATAGTCGGCGGAGTTTTGCTGGCAGCGTCCCGCGCCATTGGTGAAACCATGATTGTAGTGATGGCCGCCGGGCTGTCGGCCAACCTGACCGCAAACCCGCTGGAAGCGGTCACCACGGTAACCGTCCAAATCGTCACATTGCTGACCGGTGATCAGGAGTTCGATAGCCCGAAAACACTGGCCGCCTTCGCTTTGGGGTTGATGCTGTTCGTCACCACGCTGGTATTGAATGTCTTCGCCCTGCACATCGTCAGAAAATATCGAGAGCAATATGAATAATACCGAACAGGTCAAACTGAGCCTGAAAAAACGCTATGCACGTGAAAAGCGCTTTCAATGGTATGGCAAGATTGCCGTGTGGATCGGCTTTGTGTTTCTCGCTACCTTGTTGCTGGATATCACGTTAAAAGCACTACCGGCGTTCCAAAAAACCGAGATTCAGTTGCAGGTTCCGATCGATTGGGAAACCCTGGGGTTGCAGCCAGACACTCGTATTGATCCCGAAAGTTTACGTACCGTCGACTTTGGCGGCGTACTGAAAAAATCCTTGCGTGAAGTCTTTCCAGACGTCAAAAAACGCAAAGACAAGAAATTGCTCTATCGGCTGATCTCAAGCGGGGCCGAATATCAATTGCGAGACTTGATTCTGAGCGAGCCGGAACTGATCCAGCAAGGCAAGATCAGCTTGTGGGTGACCGCCGATGACGATGTTGACACCTTTTATAAATTGAAAAAATCTACCAGCCGGATCAAGCCGAAACAGGCCGAAATGATTCAGCAATTGATGGATCAGGGCAAGATTCGTACCCGGTTCAACGATACCTTTTTTCAAAACAGTGATTCGCGTGAACCGGAACAGGCCGGCATCCGGGGGGCATTGGTCGGGTCGTTCTGGACCCTGTTGGTCACACTGGTGATTTCGTTGCCAATCGGTATCGGCGCAGCGGTGTATCTGGAAGAATTCGCACCGAAAAACAAGCTTACCGATATTATCGAAGTCAATATCAATAATCTGGCCGCAGTTCCATCCATTGTTTTTGGCTTGCTCGGTCTGGCCGTGTTCATCAATTTTTTTGGTATGCCTCGCTCCGCGCCGCTGGTCGGTGGTATCGTCTTGTCGTTGATGACCCTGCCTACCATCATCATCTCGGCACGAGCCGCAATTAAATCGGTTCCACCCTCGATCAAGGAAGCTGCGCTTGGACTGGGCGCTTCGCACATGCAAACCGTATTTCACCATGTACTGCCGCTGGCCATGCCTGGCATTCTCACCGGTGCGATTATCGGTATGGCGCAGGCGCTCGGTGAAACCGCCCCGTTGCTGATGATCGGCATGGTCGCCTTTATCGTCGATGTGCCCGGTGGCATACTCGATTCGGCGACCGTATTGCCGGTACAAATCTATCTCTGGGCTGACAGTCCAGAACGAGCTTTTACCGCGCTGACGGCCGCCGCGATTCTGGTATTGCTGGCATTTCTGGTCACCATGAATGCGATCGCCATTTATTTACGCAAGCAGTTTGAGCGCCGCTGGTAACGTGTTTTGCAGCAATAAACGTTTTTCGGCTATTCAATTTTAACGATTCAAAGCAGTCTTATGACAACATTACATGAAACAGCACCGGTTATCGATGCGCATCAGGATATTCAATTTGATGGGACCATCGGTGAAAACCTGGTTGAAAATGCCAAGTTTTCCACCCGCAACGTCAACGTGTTCTACGGCGAAAAGCAGGCGATTTTCGATGCTTCGCTGGATATCGCCGAAAACGAAGTAATCGCCCTGATCGGCCCTTCCGGTTGTGGAAAATCCACTTATCTGCGTTCTCTCAACCGGATGAACGACACCATACCGATCTGCCGGGTCGAAGGTGAATTGAAACTCGATGGCGAGAATATCTATGGCAAGTCGATGGATCCAGTGTTGCTTCGCGCCCGGGTCGGCATGGTGTTCCAGAAACCGAATCCATTTCCCAAGTCGATTTACGATAATGTCGCCTACGGCCCACGCATTCATGGGTTGGCGCGTAATTCATCCGAACTCGATGAAATCGTTGAAACCAGTTTGCAAAAGGCGGGGCTGTTCAAGGAAGTCAAGGATCGCCTCGATGCCCCCGGTACCGGTTTGTCCGGTGGCCAGCAACAGCGCTTGTGCATCGCCCGCACTATCGCGGTCAGCCCGGAAGTAATCCTGATGGATGAACCGGCCTCGGCACTCGACCCGATCGCCACAGCGACCATCGAGGAATTGATTGATGAATTACGTGAAAACTTCACCATCGCCATCGTCACCCACTCGATGCAGCAGGCAGCGCGGGTATCTCAACGTACGGCCTATTTCCACCTCGGGCGATTGATCGAGGTCGGGCAAACCAATCAGATTTTCACTAATCCACGTCACCAGTTGACCGAGAATTACATTACCGGCAAATTCGGATAATCAAGAGGAACAAGCATGGATCAAGAATCACCCATCGGCGGGCATATTTCTCGCCGCTTCGACAGCGAACTGGAAGACATCCGCAATCATGTGCTGGCCATGGGCGGGCTGGTAGAAACCCAGGTAAATTCCGGCATTCAGGCATTGCTGGAGTCAAATTCTGAAGTCGCCCGGCAAGTCGCCGAAGGCGATCATGTGGTCAATTCGATGGAAGTCAAGATCGACGAAATGTGCGTGCAGATTCTGGCACGACGTCAACCGGCGGCCACCGACTTGCGTCTGATTATCGCCATCATCAAAACCATTACCGATCTCGAACGGATCGGTGATCAGGCTGAAAAACTGGGCCAGTTCGAACTGGAATTAATCGATGAAGGCTCGACCTCGACCGATTACGCCAAGCTCGAACATCTCGGCAACCTGGTCAGCAAGTTGTTGCACAATGCGCTCGATGCCTTTGCCCGGGTCGATGATCAGGCTGCACTGAAAACCATCAAGAAAGACACCAAGATCGACAATGAATACGAAGCGCTGATGCGCCAGTTGATAACCGTCATGATGGAAGACCCGCGCACGATCAAGAATGCTCTGCGTGTAGCCTGGTGCGCGCGCGCACTCGAACGCATTGGAGACCACGCCACCAATATCTGTGAATACGTGTTATATCTGGTGCACGGCAAGGATGTGCGCCATATCGATTACAAGGATATGAAAAACCAGATTCGGGGCAAATAGGACAGCTTTCTATCGAGAGGCCTGTAAACGTATTTTCTAATGACCCGGTTTGATGGTGTCAGATCAGGCCGATGAAAACACCAGATAGCACGCCTGGCACAGCTAATTCGTTTATATCCGGTAAAGATAACCGATAAGGAAATTGGTCGTCAGTTGGTCGTCCAGCTCCGGTAAATCAAAATTTGAATAATCGATGCCGACACTGGCTTCCAGGCTTGTCTTCTTGTTGGGTTTATATTTGACCTTGAATTTCGGCCTTACAATCCACTGTTGAACACCGCTGGTTTTACTTTCGCGATAATCCAGTTGGAGTCTCGGATCATATCGCCATCCTTCACTTCCCTTGAACCGTGCTCGCAAGCGAAACGACAGACTGTGGGAAGACGTGGTGTCAGAATATCTGAGCCCGAAGGTGGTGAAATCATCCGGCAGAAAATAACCGTTAATGGTGTAGCTGCTCGATAGATTGAAATCCTCACTGGCCGGAGCCGCTTCGACGCCGCCCGAAGCCACCGTTTCTTCGACTTGCGAAACCGCAATACTGGTATCGAGCTGGTGCGCTTGATCGATTTGGTAACTGACGTTAAGAAACAGATTTTTACTTTTGCTGGTCCGGTCTGCGGCCAACTGATAAATCTCATCCTCCGGGTATAAACGGGTCAACTCTTCGAATGTAGTCACCCCCTGCCCCTGAATCGCGTTCAAGCTCGTAAGCGTCGGCGAATTTCGGTAGTTAAGGGTAAGATTCAGAGTCAGGACAGAGCTGAAGCGATAATTCGTAATCGCGGTCAAGTCATTGATCTCTTTATAGAAAAAATCATAATCAAAAATCGTGAACAGGAACCCTTTGTCACTGCGGTATTGCAGCTGTGAGCCGACCGCCTGACGATCGGTCAAGCCTTCGTTTTGCTGAAACAGCAGATACAGATCCAGCTCCATTTTTTCCGCCGGTTGCAGACTGAGATTGCTGCCAATAAAACGCCGTGCGGACTTGAAACCATCGGACGAAGATTGCACCGGAAAGCCTGCATACAGGCTGTAATCCCAGTTTTCATGTGACAGCCCACTATAGACCACCCCGTCGAATCGACCGAGTACGCCTTTTGCCGTTCTCGATTGGCGCCCGGCGATAACTTCATAGTCGGCATCGTGGCTGGTATAACGCAGCGAAGCGCGACTCAGGTTGCTGTCGTTGCTATCATCCAGAAAATCACTCACCAGCCCTCCATCGAATCGGATGATAGTTGTGCTGCTTTGTGTACGATTTCGCGCGTACAGACTGATATCAGTAAGTAGCGAATCATTGATCACTTCATTTCCATTCTCGGTCGTGTCATTGAAATTCTTACGGTAATACTGGGAAAAGGACCCGGTCAGCGACCAGCCATCATCACTGCGTTGTTTGCTGCGTCTGGCCATTCGGGTTCTGGGTTCAAGATTCATGGTTTTGAGGGTATTCAGGCGGGATTGAATCTTGCGTGCCAATGAACTGTCCGGGTATTGCTCGAGAAAGCGCTTATAAATCGCAATCGCCTGAGCGAACTTGCGTTGCCGCTCTCGCGCCAGTCCGGCGAATTGCATGCCCCGTTGCTTTTGTTCGGCATTGCCGACTTCTATAACCTTGTTGCTGACCTTAACCAGTTGCGCGTATTTGCGGTCCAGCAACAGTTGGCGTGATTGCGACAACAGTTTTTCGGCGAAAACATTTCTGGATTGCCTCCCGTCGCGGGTAAGCGCTTGCTCCTTTTTCATATCGGAATTTGTAACCGACGACGTTGCTTTTTGTGCCGGTTTGACCGGCAATGTTTTCGAACCTGGCCGAGTTACCGATGGGCGGGTCAGCATCGGCACTTTTACAGCCAACAGTTTTATTTCTGACGTATCTCTTTTATGAATCCAGGCTCCGCTGAATTGTTTGCGAAACCCGGCAAGCACGCTGCGAGCCTGTTTCAGAGTCGAATAATTTCCGACCACAAGGCGATAATAAACCCGGTTTTTTACATTCACTTTGGTGAAATAAACCCAGTTACTGTCGAGACGCGACAACTTTTTTAGCTCAGTACCGGCCGGCATTTTTTCATAAGAGGCCAGAATCAGTGTGTACTGCTTGAGATGTGTTGTTCCGGCCGATTTTTTCAAAACCATTTCGACACCCGATAATACAGTTTCCGCTGGCATGGCAACAGGAGACCAGACAAGCACGAGCAACAGGAGTGCCGCAACTATTTTTTTAATTATCATCAGTTTTCAAATCCTTTTTGGTCTGGTTGGCAGGAAAACCCCGGCCAACAACATCGAAGCCTGCCCGCATCAATTTCCCCAACTCCTGTCAGTAATCCGGTGATGCCCTGCAGAAGAGTGGCAGGCACCGGTGCAGTCTCTCAATTCACTGACCGTGAAGAAGCCATTATTAAAGTTTTCATGCTTGTTTTGTCGATAGTCACTGGCGTGACAGCCTGCGCAATCTGGCTTATAAGCCGGGAACGGCCAGATCATGGTTTCACTGTTGGCGGTGTGACAGCTCACGCAACTGAGTGAACCGCGATGGTCACCCGGGTAATTCACCGACTGATGAGTAAAGGTCAGACTCGGCCAGGAAACGGTGGAATGACAATAGTCACACTCCTTGACAGTGACAAAGTGATCTGCCGGCTTACCGGTAGAAACGGTGCCATTATGACAACTCGAACAGGATCCCAGCACCGCATCATGATCAACCTTGAGGACCGGCGCCCAGCCCACCGTCGAATGGCATAGCACGCATTCGTTAGTGGTAGAGACATGCTGAGGATTCTTGCCCGTGGCCGTAATACCATCGTGGCAACTGATACAGTTTCCGGTTACGCCCGCATGATCAAAATTCACCGTACTCCAACTTACCGTGGATGTATGACAGCTATCACATTCGCTACTGGTCGTGACATGAGCGGCGGTTTTACCGGTTGCCGTGACACCGTTGTGACAACTCGAGCATGTTCCACTCACCGCATCATGGTCGACCCGGGTCACCGGTATCCAGCCGATGCTGGTATGGCACAGTTCACAGTCATTGCTTGAGGCTATATGCTGCGGATTCTTGCCGGTCGCCTGCACACTGTTATGACAACTCGAGCAGGAAGACGTGATTCCGTCATGGGTAAAATTGGCCGAGATCCAGTTGATAGTGTTGTGGCAACTGTCGCATTCGCTGTTGGTGGCAATATGCTGCGGACTCTTTCCGATGGCAGTCACACCGTTATGACAACTGGAGCAAGTGCCGGTAACTGCATCATGATCCACCCTTGTTGCTGGCGCCCAGCCAAACGGTGCATGGCATAGTTCGCAATCATTGGTGGTCGAAATATGTTGCGGCGTTTTACCCGTCTCCTGCACACCGTTATGGCAACTGAAACAGGCATCGGTAATACCATCATGGTTGAAACTGGCCGAATTCCAGTTGATCGTGCTATGACAACTGTCGCATTCACTGCTTGTATTCAAATGGTCAGCGCTCTTGCCAGTCGCAATCACACCATTATGACAGCTGGAACAACTACCGCTCACGGCATCATGATCGACCCGGGTTGCCGGAGCCCAGCGATTGATCGCATGACAAGCTTCGCATTCATTGGTCGAAGCGATATGTTGTGGATGCTTGCCTTTGGCGGCAGCGCCATTGTGACAACTCGAACAGCCTGTAGTCACACCATCATGATTGAAGGTCGCCGATGACCAGGACACGGTATTGTGGCACTCGTCGCATTGAGCGGTCGTTGCAATATGGGTGGCATTCTTGCCTTCTGCCAACACACCGTTATGACAACTGCTGCAACTGCCAATGACGGCGTCATGATCGACCCGGCTGGCCGGTTTCCAACTGATGGTTCGATGACAATCTTCACAATTCTGGGTTGACAGGATATGGCTTGGATGCTTGCCCGTGGCGATACTGCCATTGTGGCAAGTGACGCAACTGCCGATGACACCAGCATGATCAAAAACCGCATTGCTCCAGCTCGATGTGACATGGCAATCATCACATTGGTTGCTGCTCTGGATATGTTGCGGATTTTTGCCCATCGAATTGATGCCGTTGTGACAACTCTGGCAACTGCCGCTGACGGCAAAATGGTCAACACGCGTGACGACATTCCAGTTGCCGCTTTGATGACAGAATTCACAATCATTCGAACTATTGATATGCGAAGGCGACTTGCTACTGGCCTGAATGCGGCTGGCACTGGCATGACATCCCGAACAATTGACCGGTGTGCCCTTGAAAACGCCTTGCAGATGGCAGGAATCACAACTGACGCGCGCATGAGAAAAATCCAGCGGGAAACGGGTGTCATCATGATCAAAAGGTTGCTGGGCCGCGAAGCTGGCATTTTGCCATGCAAGCAACAGTGCAAACATCAACAGCAACCACGCGAATGGCTGGTAATGCATGCGGGTTTGCGGCTCTACCCGGATTTCGGTGCGGTTCTTCATGATCGTCTCCTCAGTGGCTGAAACCGGTTCGGCCTGAAGTAATGTATTCAGGTCGAAACGAATTCGGGATCTTGCAGTGGTAAAATCTTTTTCTGGTGGATTCATTCCCCGGTGGGTTATTGCCTAAGTACAGTTGTGAATAAGCGAGAAGTTTTCGCATCAACCCGCACAAGGCTTGCACCACAATAACCAAAAAAAACTGCCTTTCCCGTTCTCGAGGCATCCCTGCCTTCCACTGCCTCAATGACCATCCGCCCAATGTAAAGCCGACGCCACTGCTCCGTTAATTGATTTGAATGACAGAAAAATCTGTCTGGTTATGGCAACGCTCGCAATCGCCGCCAAAATTGCCATCGTGCACATCATCGGCACGATGGCAGTCGATACATTGCTGCTTGAGCTCGACTGCATTTTCCATTGGCCGGTTATGACAAAGCCGGCAATGCAGCTTTTCATGCGCGCCTTTCAGTTTGAAATCGGTTCGATTGTGGTCGAATTGCCAAATCAGCCAATCGTTCGGGTTATGGCACTGCTGGCATTTTTGCCCCAAAGTCTGATCGTGGATGTCATCTTCTGCATGACAATCGACACAGGCTTGCTTGACATCCTTGAACGCGGAAGACAAATGGCATGCTTCGCAACCGACCACGGCATGCTGGCCGAGCAACGGAAAATCGCTTAAATCATGGTCATAGCGCACATCTTCCAACCACCAGCTTTTATCGTTATGACAGGTTTCGCAGGATTCCCCTTCCTGGCCCTTGTGTGCATCTTGATGCTGGTGGCAGCTGTAACAGGCCGGGCTGGTTTTCTTTCCGCGTAAATCTTTCTGATGACAGGATTCGCAACTGGCCTTGGCATGAGCGCCGCGCAATTTAAATTTCGTGTCCTGATCATGGTCAAAGCTGTTTTTCGACCAGCGATCCTCGGCATGGCATTGCTCACAGCGTTTTCCGTTTTCGCCTTGATGCACATCATCGAGCTTGTGGCAGGCAATACAGCGACGGGGACTGGATTTTTTTCCGGGTAAGGCTTGCCGGGTACGCGCATGGCAAGCGTTGCAACCAACCGAACGATGACTGGATTCGAGTTTGAAACGCGTATTGCGGTCGTGATCGAAGCGCGGCTTTTCCCATTTTTCAGTGTTGTGACAGGCTTTGCAGTCATTACCGAAACGGTTTTGGTGAACATCCTTGATGGCATGACAGGAAACACAGGTTTTCGGCGTTTTCTTGTAGCGGTTTTCGACATGGCAAAGATCGCAGGCGACTTGTTTATGGGCAAAGCGGAGTTTGAATGCCGTCTGGTCATGATCGAATTGTTCACTGCTCCAGGCTTTCGGGTTATGGCAAGACCCGCATTTTTTACCCAGCTTGTTTTTGTGCACGTCGTCTTTCTTGTGGCAATCAATGCAGGCCGAGGGGGCTTCGCGATAATGTTTGTCTGACTCGTGGCAACTCTCGCATTTCGCTTGCCGGTGCTTGCCAATCAGCCGGTAATCGCTCATTTCATGGTTGAAGCGATCCTGATCCAGCCACACAATATCGGCATCCCTGCCCTTGTGATCGGTATGGCAGGATCGACACTGTACGGATTCCACTTGTTCGCTACGACCATGAAACCCCTTGCGGTTGTGGACATCGGCGCTAACCTTTTCATGGCAATCCAGACACAAATCGTTTTGCGTGAGATCACGCCCGCGCACATGGCATTGCTTGCAATCTTGCTGGATTTTGGCATGCCCGTCGATCAATTCACCCGGAGAGAACAGGTTTTCCAGACTGATACCCCAGGCCGATTGGCTAACCAGTAGAGCCAGCAGAAACAATGTGGTCCATAACCTTTTCATTAGTAAAAATGCACCACGACGACATGAGTAATGCCGGAGATGAGCAGCATGATGAATAAGGGAAAATGCAGGATATGCCAGTATGAAAACAGAATCTCGTGGACTCCGAGGCTGGTGATCGATTTCAGGCTTTGAATTCGTTGCTGAAATCCGGCGCTGTCTGCGGAATTTTTTCCCAACTGCTGAATGATTTGTCGCTTCAATGTCTGCAACTGCCACTGCATCGACTGGTAAAACCAGAGAGAACGGCTGGCAGCGGCTCCGTGTTGTACCAGTTGAGATTCAATAACACCGAGCTTTTCCACCGGTTCGGGATATTTATTCTTCAGTTCTGCGAGCTTTTCTTCCCAGCTTTGATCCTTGTGATACAGCTCTTCGAAGCGGATTTTTTCGCCATACAAGCCATGATGAATACGCCGGTACAGATAGCGGCCAATCAGCCCGCTGCCAGCCACGATCAACATGCAGAAAAATGCGACCGTGCCATTGAGTGATCCCAGTCGATAGCCGGAATGGAGAATAATCAGTACTGGACCCGCGATTCCCAGAAACATGTGGAAGCGAAACCAGAATTTGATCGAGCCGGAATATTTCCAGCGTGGCTTTCGTTTACGAACCGGATAATAAAGAAGCAACAGCATCATGGCTCCGCCGATAATGCCAAGCCAATAGCCAATACCCGATTCAGCCAACAGATAGCGTTGCTCTCGGACTGACCAACCGATATAAATAACCAATGCGACACTCAAATACCAGGACAATGTCAACGCATTTTGTGCGTGTCTCAGGAACATGAAGATAAAGTGAAACGATTTACATATGTGATGAACAGAATGTATTCTAATCTAATTTGGGAATATAATACCAATTTAACTCAATCAATCAAAATCTGATTAATTCACATTTTACGGATTTGGGACTCATGGAATCTGGCATCGACTATCTGCCTGCACTACTGATCGCAGGAATTCTTCTGATTTATATTCTTAAACTCAGAGCACAGCAGAAGAAAAGTCATCATGTACTCGAGCAAGCCCGGGAAAACGGTTTGACCGAACCGGCCTCACTGCACCCGATGATCGACAAGAACAAGTGCATCGGCTGCAAATCCTGTGTGTATGTCTGCCCGCAGCAGCTAGGCCATCATGTGCTTGGCATCATTCATGGCAAGGCGGAACTGCTCGAACCTGCCAACTGTATCGGCCACGGCGCATGCAAGAAAGTCTGCCCCGAAGATGCGATCACGCTGGTATTTGGCACCGAGCAACGCGGTGTCGATATCCCCCAGGTTGATGACCGCTTCGAAACCAACGTCAAAGGTATCTACATTGCCGGCGAACTCGGAGGCATGGGATTGATACGCAATGCCATCGAGCAGGGCAAATCAGCCATGAAGTCGATTTCGGCCACAGCATCGAAGAAATCGGCCAATCCTTATCAAGTGATTATTGTCGGTGCCGGCCCCGCCGGCATCGCGGCAACACTGTACGCTCAGAACAAGAGCCTCAAATACTTGACACTGGATCAGGATTCTCTCGGCGGGACGGTATTCCAGTACCCGCGCGGTAAGATCGTCATGACCCAGCCGGTCGAACTACCGATGATCGGCACCATGAACTTCAAGGAAACCAGTAAAGAGAAATTGCTGGAATTCTGGCAACAGGTCGAGGCGAAAACAGGGATCAGCATCCACTACCAGGAAATCGTAGCCAATATCGAACAGACCGAATCCGGCTTTCGGGTTACCACCAATAAAGGCGAATACGCCAGCGACACCGTTCTGCTCACAATTGGCCGCCGCGGCACACCGCGCAAGCTCGGCGTGCCGGGCGAAGACTTGCCCAAGGTCGTGTATCGTTTGATTGACCCGGAGCAATATACCAACCAGAAAGTCATGATCGTCGGCGGCGGCGACAGTGCACTTGAAGCGGCGCTGGCGATAGCCGATGTGCAAGGCAGCGAAGTATCACTCTCTTATCGCAGTGCCAGTTTTTCGCGCGCAAAAGCGAAAAACCGTGATCGTATCGATACCTATGCACAACAGGGTAAGATCCGGCTTTATCTGTCGTCGCAGGTTAAATCGATTACCGAAGATGCAATAACACTGGACTATGATGGCGAGAAGGTCATCATCGACAATGATGCCGTCATAATCAATGCAGGCGGTATTCTGCCGACCGGCTTTCTCAAGCAGATTGGCATCACGGTAGAAACCAAATACGGGACCGCATGATGCTAAGCAGGCAGTTTTTATTTTCACGCCCGACAGTTTTCCTGCATTGCGCCATCCTCGTGATGGTGATCGTTTTAACTCCGGTCAGCGCCCGTGAGCAGGGCAGTATGAAAGAGGTCGATCGGTCGATCCGACTGCGAGATTACCAAAAAGCCGTACAACAGTTGCAACCCTATCTCGAGCTGAATGACCCACAGGCACAATATCGCATGGCGGGGCTGTATCGTTCCGGGCAAGGCGTTAGAAAAGATACTGACAAGGCGCTCGCGCTGTACCGGAAAGCCGCTGAATCCGGCCTGGCCGACGCACAGTATGCGCTGGCTTCTCTGCTGGAAAAGCAAAGCGCAACCCGAAGGCAGATGGATTCAGTAATCAAGTGGTACTCTGCTGCGGCCGATCAAGGAAACCGGCTGGCAAAGCGCAGACTGTCTTTACTGATGAAACGCAAGCAAACAGCCTCTGCACAACTCGTCAATCACGACAACGTTTTCAGCGCAATCCTCATCAATAATCTTGACCAGATCAAGGCATGGATCGAGCAAGGTGTGAATTTCAACTTCATCGATGACAAGGGCCGAACCCCTTTCATGGCTGCCCTGCTCTCACGACATGAAAAAATCGCGCGTCTGTTATTGCCTCGTACCCGGCAACTCGATACCGTCGATGATAACCGCGATTATCCGATTCATCTTGCTACCCGCTATGGATATCACTTCATTGTCGAGTCATTACTGAACAGAAAAATCAATATCAATGCAACCGATGGATTGGGCAATACGGCACTGATGATCGCAACCCGCCATGACGATGGGGGCATGGTGAAATTATTACTGTCGAAAAGTGCGAACCCGGCCATCAAGAATAAAAAGGGACAGAGCGCCCCACAGATTGCCAGCACTTTAAAGTTGAAAAAGAGTCTTGCAGTTTTCCGCCAACAGGGCATTGCGTTACCCTCGGCAAAACAGCAATACGCCCGTACCGATATAGACAGCTTCAGTCAAAGCATTGCGCGCAACGACAACCTGTACAAAAGTTGGCCACTGATCCATATCGCCAGCCTGCTGGGTGAATACAGCATCGTTACGGCCCAGATCAAACAGGGCGTCGACATCCATAGTAACGATGACTCTGGCAATACGGCTTTACACCGCGCCGCTGGCAAGGGGCGACTGAGAATCGTCAAACTGCTGATTGCCAACAACATCGATATCGATGCAGTCAATACCAAAAACGAAACCGCCCTGTCGATCGCCGCAGCTCAGGGGCAACGCGACATCGTGCAATATCTTCTGACTCAGCATGCAAATACCGCCATCGTCTCGAAAAAGGGAAACAGCCCACTGGCGCTTGCCATCATCAATCAGCATCCGGAAATCGCAGCGTTGCTGGCCAATCAAAAGCTGAGCCCTGCATCCATCCACCAGTCTCTGTTGCTGTCATTGCAACAGCAAATGCAGGCGGTCAGCGTCAGCCTGATCAAGCGAGACCCGTTACTGCATTTTACATTCGAGCATCATCGCAGCGCCTTGTGGTACAGCGCGGACCTCGGACTCGAAAAGGCTACCCGGGCATTGCTGGAAAGCGACAAGGTCGATATCAATCTGAAAGACAGTGATGGTTACAGCGCCATTGCCCGTGCTGCATATCGGGGTCATGACCAGGTTTTTCACATGTTGATGCAGAAAAATGCGGATCTCAACAGCCAGACCAACCAGGGTAACAGTTTGCTGATGCTGGCGACCCTTTCCGGCAATCAACGCATCCTCCGGGAACTGCTGAAATCCGATATCGAGATCAACCATAAAAACAAGGCGGGAGATACTGCGTTGATTGTGGCGGCCTTGCAAGGCGATCTGCAAACCGTCAAGTTATTGATTGATGACAAAGCCGACTTACATACCCGTAACAAGAAAGAAAGAAATGCTTATGAAACCGCGCTCGAATCAGGGCACAATGAAACCGCCGGGTATATCAAGGAACAAAGCGGACAATTGTTTAAACTGTTTAATTAGCAGAAGTAATCAGCAGCAACCGCAATCTTCTTCCTCATCACTGACTGCGTAGCTGCCAAACGGGATTAAGGTACCACAGCCGGAAAAGATGCCGTAATGGGTATCGGTGCTGCCATAAAAATCAAAATAGTCAGCGAAGCGGCTTTCCTTCAGCATGCGATAAGTATTTCCGCAAACCGGAAACATCTTGCCCTTTTGAATCAAGTGATGCTTGTCTAGCAAAAATTTCTGCTCGCTGTGCGCTATGCCCCCTTTATACACTGCGGCTTGACCGTAATCTTCACAGTGGCTCTCCAGACCATCGAGTTTGAATAACCGGTATGTCGCAGAAAAGAAATTAATGTGGCCGATGCGCAGCGCGATTTCTTCATTGTCGATGCCCAGCGGCCGGTCTTCCACCAGCCGCGGGTCGAGAAAGCCGGCCTGTTTGGCGAGGTTATGAAAATCATTCCAGTACAATGCGCCGCTCAGGCATTCGCCGTATAACACCGGGTCATCGACCAATTCTTTTTCCACCCTGCGATCGGCATAGACATCCGAAAAATACAGTTCTCCACCGGGCTTGAGCAAGCGATACGCTTCGCGTAGCACTGCTGCCTTGTCGGGCGACAGATTGATCACGCAATTGGATACGATGATATCGAAGCTTTCATTTTCCAGCCCCAGCTCATCGAGCTTTTCGATATAACCCTTGCGAAATTCGACATTGGATTTTGCATAGCCAAATTGTTCTCGATGCCACTCGATATGCCGATTGGCGACCGCCAGTTGTTCATCGGTCATATCCACGCCGACGACCGAACCCTGTTCACCCACCAGTTGCGCCAACACATAACAATCGCGCCCCGAACCACTGCCAAGGTCGAGAATCCGCATGCCTTGCAACTGTTGCGGCATCACCAGACCACAGCCGTAATAGCGGGCTGAGACTTCATCATGCACTGCCGCCATTGCCTTTTTCAGATACGACGGAATCGCCGTGTCGGTGCAGCAAGCATCGGTTTGTAAATCATCCGAATGCTGCAATACCTTACCGTAATACTCTTGCACTGCTTCGTTCATTTATTTTTCATCCATCAATTGCTTAACGATCTCGCGCACCGATAACACTTGATGCACACCGGCGACACTCTTGCCCGCCATCCAGAATTCCGATTGCTTGTCTTTTTTGTGGATCGCGGTTTTCAGATTGCGCATGGTTTTGACACTGAGCAGCACCCGCGCCAGTCGCTTGAATCGTTTGGACCGCAACATCCAGCCAATAATTCCCGTTACTTTCAACTGCTCCAGCTCAACAAAATCGGGCTTGATGATGGAAACCGGAATGCCGGTCATCTTGTAGGTCGTCGTCACTTCATCTTCATGCGCATCGACAATTGCCTGCTTGTAGGCGTCGCTGACCTTGCACTCTTGCGATGCGATAAAACGCGTGCCGAGCTGGCAAGCCTGATAACCGATATCCAACATCGCTTGCAAATCCTGATGGGTTGAAACACCACCGGCGCATACCATCGGCTTGTCAAACCCGGCGCAGGCATCGTAAAGTTGCTGCGCAGTCATTTCACCGCAATGCCCACCGGCGCGACGGTTGACGCAAATCAATCCATCGACTCCACAATCAACACCGATTTGTGCCCATTTTTTTTCCGATACATCGTGATACACCACACCGCCACAGGCGTGCACACGCTCGACCACCCAGTCCGGCTTACCGAGCGAAGTAATGAAAAACCGGACTCCCTCCTCCAGCGCAATATCGACCCAGTTGGCCATACGCTCGTGATACTTGCGGGTCGATTTTTCGATCAATGCATTGAAGCCGACCGGCTTGTCGGAAAGCGTTCGGATGTATTTCAATCCCTCGCGAAAATCATGACCATGCACATAGGTCAACGATAATGGCTGGATGATACCGAGCGCACCGGCAGCAGATTGCGCTGCGACCAGCTCGGGATTGGAACAGGGGTACATCGGTCCACCGATGATCGGGTACTCGACACCACTGTGTTTGAGGAATTGATTCATGTCAGAATCATGCGTTAAAAACCCTTTCCGGCAACAGCCGCGAAGTTTATAGTAATCACCACTAACAATCATCAGGAGATCATCATGCCGGATACCAAAGACAAGCTGGTACAAGGGTTCAATCAGATGGTGGATGAACTGTTTGCAGCCGTTGAAAAGGCAGAGGAAACCCTTTCTCCCACCGTAACCCAAATGCTGGATAATGCCGAGAAACTCGGCAAACAGGCTTATGCACTGACTCAGGATGAAATGAAAACCGTCTCCACTCACCTGAAGCAGGAAATCAGCCGTGCCCGTCACTACCTGCATGACGAAGGCAAGGAAATGAAAGACTGGCTAAATTTCGATCTGCATCAGGTCGAAGATCGATTTACCGATTTCATCAGCAAAGCGGCCGATAAGACCTGGCTCGATTTTCACCAGTTCGAACAGGAAAACGAACAGCAAATCATTTATAAAACCGGTGAAATCTGCAGCCCTGGCACGCTACGCTGTCTTGATTGCGGACAAACCATGAAATTCACCAAAAGCAGTCGCATTCCACCCTGCCCCAAATGCCATCACACGCGATTCGAACGTGTGGTGAAGTAAATTGTATCGCTGACTGCGCCTGATCGGCCTGAACGAATACCCTCGAACATTTCAGACGAGGCCGACAGGAATTGTGACTCTGTCCTGGCAGAAGTATAGGAATGCAATCTTAATAAATCCGGTTTCGAAAACAGCTCCTAAAAGCCTTATTGAAATGACTAATGGACATCACTAAGAATTAAACTTATTCTCATTCACAGGAAAGGACTGATGAATAAGAATAATGTAACCCAATTACTGTCCCAACTCAGCTCAGGCAACCGGGCCGTACTACCGCAACTGACGCCGATCATCGTCGATGAATTGCACCGGATGGCCCGTCAATACATGACTCGCGAACGGACAGACCACACCCTGCAAGCCACCGCACTGGTCAATGAAGCCTGGATCAAGCTGGCCGATATGGATGTACGATGGCAAAACCGGGTCCACTTTTTTGCCATTGCCGCGCGGCAGATGCGCCATATTCTGGTCGACCATGCCCGCGCCAAAAGCGCCGAAAAACGCGGTGGCAGTCTGCACCGAGTCGATCTGGATGAAGCGCTGGAAATCACCGCCGACAGTATTACCGATCTGATTTACCTCGATCACTTGCTCACTGAACTGGAGCAATTCGATCAACGCGCCAGCCGCATGTTCGAAATGCGTCTGTTTTCCGGCCTTAGCAATACCGATATTGCAGAAGCCGAGCAAGTATCGATCGCCACAGTCGAGCGAGAAATCCGCAGCGCTCGCGCCTGGATCCAGAGCGAACTGGGAAAAACCGATGAATAAGCAGCAATGGCAACGCATCAAGTCATTATTCAATCAGGCACTGGAACAGCCCGCTAAGCAGCGCGAAAGCTGGCTGCGGCAAAATACGCAACAGGATGAAGAAATCCGTCAACACGTTTTACAGATGTTGCAAACCGACGATGGCTCCGGTTCATCGATTACCCACGCGGTAGCCAATGGCCTGCAAACCCTGATCTCCGACCAATTCGCTATCCGCCAGGGCGACCGCCTCGGTGCGTATGAAATCATCGCCCTGATCGGTGAAGGCGGCATGGGTGCGGTGTATGAAGGCCGCCGTATCGATAAAGAATTCCAGCAGCGTGTCGCCATCAAGCTGATTCAATCGACCGCGGTCAATAGTCTGACCCTGCAACGCTTCCAGACCGAACGGCAAATACTGGCCAATCTCAATCATCCCAATATCGCGCGCCTGCTCGATGGCGGCACCACCGAGCAAGGCTTGCCCTATCTGGTGATGGAATATGTGCAAGGCATTCCGGTGATCGAATATTGTCAGCAAAACCGGCTCAATATCGAACACCGCATCAAACTGTTTCTGCAAGTCTGTGCCGCGGTCAAATATGCGCACGAACGCCTGATTGTGCATCGCGACATCAAACCGGCCAATATTCTGGTCACCGATGAAGGTCAGGTCAAATTGCTCGACTTTGGCATCGCCAAGATCATCGAAGGCGAAGAACCCGCCCTGCCGGCCTCTGAAACCCGTTCGGAAGTCCGCTTGCTGACACCGGAAAGCGCCACCCCGGAACAGGTGCTCGGCCACAGCATCACCACCAGAACCGATGTCTATGCGCTGGGCAATCTGCTGTACCAGATGCTGACGGAGCAGAAATTATTCGACTTCGAACAGGAAAACCGGCTCGTACTGGAAAGGCTGATTTGCGAACAAACGCCGCAAAAACCCAGTCAGGCGATTCAACCGGATTTCTCGCTGTTACAGGCAAGCACTAGCAGTCTGGTTCGCAGCAGCCAGCAAAAACTGTGCAAAACCCTGCAGGGCGATCTGGATACGATTATTCTCAAGGCCTTGCAAAAGGAGCCGGAGCGGCGTTACGACTCGGTGGAACAACTGGTGGACGATCTGCAACGTCACCTGAAAAACTTCCCGATCCACGCCCGCCCCGACTCACTGGGTTACCGTGCAGCCAAATTCTTTCAGCGCAACCGCCTGCTCGCCAGTGTCGCCAGCCTGTTTGCGGTCTCGGTCATCCTCTTCATCATCGTCGTGCTGATCCAGTCCAGCGCACTGAAAAAGCAGACCGAGCGTGCTTTGCTGGAAGCCGACAATGCACAACAGATCAGCGATTTCATGATCAATATCTTTGAATCGTCCGACCCCAACGTCAATGCCGGTGAAGATCTCAGCGCCAAACAGTTACTCGACGCGGGTAAACAGAAAATCGATGACCTCGATGCAAAGCCGCTGCTGCAATCACGCATGCTGCTCGCGCTCGGCCGAGTGTATCAAAAGCTCGGCGACTATGAACAGGCACTGCAATTCATCAACCGCGCAGTCGAACTGATTCAGAATAACCCGCAAGCCGATGTGATTCTGCGCAATGACATGATCACCAACCGCGCCGACCTGGAATACGAACTCGGTGAATATGCCACCTCCGAAGCCTCTTATCGCGAAAGCCTGGCCCTGCTCGAGTCGCAAGACCAGCCAGATGAAGACTTGATTATCAACACGCAACTCGGCCTGGTTGCGGTGCTGTCTGAACAATACAAAAATGCTGAAGCCCTGCCGATTCAACAGCAAGTGCTGCAGCGGCAGATCGAGAAACACGGAGAAAACTCGGCCGAAGCTGGCGAAGCCTGGACCTTTCTCGGTCATGTACTGCGCAAATTATCACGCCATGCCGAAGCCGAAGATGTGTTGAAAAAGGCAGTCGAAGCCAAACGCGCCGCCTATGGCAATCAACATCTGGAAACCGCACATTCGCTGAATCAACTCGCGCGCACGCTGACCTTTACCAAAAAATTTGATGAAGCCGAAAAAGCCGCACTCGAAGGCTTGCAGATTCGCAGCAACATTCATCAGGGCGACCATGTCGAAGTCGCCGCCAGCCTCGGCAATCTCGCCCACATCATGACAGCGGCTGAAAAATATCCGCGAGCCGCGCAATACCGGCTTGAATCGCTCAACATGATCAAAGCCATCTTCGGTGATGAACATCCGTATGTTCCTGGCACGCTGGGCAGTCTGGCCAGTCTGTATCGTAAATCCGGACAACTGGAACTGGCGGTACAAACCTTTCAGCAATCCATCGCCGTTTTCAAAAAACTGTCCGACCAACCCACCATCAAGTGGGCGTCACCCTTGTGTGGACTGGGCCAGGCCTATCTTGACCTCCACCAACCCGACCAGGCGCTGCCCGCGATTCGGCAATGTCACGACATTCGCCTTCAACTGATGCCCGCCGTCAGTTGGGAGATCGGCTCCAGCCACAATCAGCTTGGGCAGGCTTATTTCGATCTGAAACAACCTGAACAGGCCGAGCGGCACTGGTTGCAAGCCTATTCGATCTACCAGTCGACACTGGACGTCGATCACGAAAAAATCCGCAACCTGAAACAGCAATTGTTCCAGTTCTATCAATCGCGTGGCGAAACCGACAAAGCAGAAACCTATAAAACCTGAACCCTCTCAAAAGCCGTTTACACGGCTTTCATCTCTTCGAAAATAATTTGAGGGTTTACCTCTGTTGTATCCGCTTATAACCATAAGGCCCAAAATTTTAAGGGCTATTCACGAGGAGAAATGACATGAACAAGCAACGAAACACCAGCAGCTTGCTGCTTTCAATCCTGCTGGCGCTCGGTTTGAGCGCATGCGGTGGCGGAGGCGGTACTGAGCCAGACCCGGGTGGTAATACCGGAGGCAATACCGGTGGTGGCACCTCCAGCACTGTCGATACCGATGGCGATGGCCTGACCGATGCCGACGAGCTGGCGATCGGTACCAACAAGGATGTCGCCGATACCGATGGCGATGGCTTCATGGACAAGGAAGAAGTCGATAACTGGGATCAGTTCAGCGGCACTCATCTGCGTTTTAATCCGCTGGTGGCCGACGTGCCGCGATTACGCGTCGAGCCGCTCGGTTCGCCGGTGATCCAGTTATATGCCACCACGCAGGAATCCGGCAGTATCAAGAAAGGCATGACCAATGAAAACAGTTCGGAAGTCAAAGTCACCACCGATCGCGGCCGCAGCAATACCAATGTGATCGAGGAACAGCACGCCGTCAACGTCAATGGCGAAGTCAAGAAATCCGGCCCGATTACCAGTGGCAAGGTCTCGGCTTCCTACGACTATGAGCATACCGACACCACTACCGAAACCAGTTACTGGAATGAAACTACGGTGGCAACCAACCGGCAGGCCAGCAGTGATTTCTTTGAAACCCTGCAATCGGAAACCGTCGATACCAAGGGCGGTGAAATCAAGATTCTGATGGGGCTGCTCAACGATGGCGATGTCAGTTACACGCTGACCAATATGGACCTGACTGCCTACATGGAAAATCCGCAGCGCCCCGGCGATCTGATTTCGGTCGGCACCCTGCAGCATGCCGGAGCGATGAGTTTTACCCCGTCTCCGCTGGGTAGCTCGGTTTCGCCACAAAGCGGTGATTTTACGCCTTTCAATTTCGTCTACACCGCGGAAAACAATCCGGAGGAAATCAGCCGGATTCTGGAGAACTCCAATCAACTGGTGCTGAAACCGGCCAATATTGCACTCAATGGCGTGCGCGCCGATGTCGATCTGAATCTGGCCGCGCAGAATATCCGCGCCCGTACGGCAGAAGTCATCATCGATTTTGGCGAAAGCCAGCCGCAAAAAACCGAACGCTACCGCGTCGCGATCGATAACGGTAATGGCAATGAACTGGGATTTGAAGATTTGATGAGCCAGCGGCTGAATTTTTCCTATCAATTCGACACACGCAGTTTCAACGGTGCCGCAGATGCTCACACCGGTCTGGTATCGATCCGTTCACTGGAGATGAATAACAGCACTCGCAGCTACTGGCTGTTGGCGCATACCTTCACCCCGGTCGGCAGTCCGGCGGGAACCCGCGACAGCAAGCTGTATAACCTGCTGACTGAAGATTACCTGGCCGCCGACATCAAGCTCAGAAAAGGTGATGTGTTGCATATGGTCTATATCACCGACAGTGATCTGGATGGCCTCAGTGACCGCCTCGAAGTGCTCAAGGGCACCGATATCGACGAGCCTGACAGCGATGGCGATGGTCTGGACGATGCGCGCGAAGTGTATGGCTGGTACAGTAACCTCAAGACTGCTCCCTGCGATGTCGGCGATAACCTATCGCTGGTGTTCTCAGATCCACTCGAGAAAGATAGCGATGGCGATGGTATCGAAGATGGCGTGGAATTCGCTGACTGTAGCAACCCGCGCGGTGAACTGATGATCAAGGCCGGTAACGATGTACTGGCATCCCGAAATAGTTCTATCACGCTAAGCGCTGTACCGGAGAATTTTCTCAACCGCGCCGCGCTGCGTTACCAGTGGACACAGACCTCAGGTGTCTCGGTGGGCCAGTTACCCAACACGGCTTCCATCCAGCTTAAATTGCCGGATGAAGTCAGCAATCTTGGCTTTCAGGTGATGGTCACCGATACCGAGCAAAGCAACAGTACTGCGGTCGATTCTGTTTCCGTCTTTGTCGCCAATGACAAAACCCGCGCCGTCTTTGTTGATCCCGATTTCGGGCACGACTTCAACAATACCGGTCGAACTCCGGATAGCCCGGTGAAAACCCTGCAACGCGCGATGGAAGCATCTTTCAACGGCAGCGACATCTATCTCAATACTCCGGACAATGGTGCTTTTTACCAGTTTGCCGAAACCCTGAGCCTGCCTGCCAGTGCCAACCTGTATGGCGGGTTCGATGTTGACTGGCAACATGACCCGGAAAATTCGCCCACACCGATCGTGGTTGATCAGGCGGTGGCGATGCAACTCGATAGCTTCACCAGCAAAGTCATCAGCGGGATCAGCATCGAAGCGCGCGCACCGGTTGATGGCTCGGTACCTTCTCAGGCCATTCTCGCCAGCAATGGTGGCAACCTGACGCTGGACCGGGTCATGGCCAAGGGCTCGAATCTGGAGGTCAAAACCCTCAGTGCCGGTGAACAAGCCAGCTTTATCGCCGCCTCGAGTTATGGCGTACTGGCGACCAATCTGGATCGGCTGGATGTGATTAAAAGTCAGCTCGAAGCCGGTGCCGGTGCCAGCGGAGTCACCGGTATAACCGGTGGGGTTGGTACGAAAGGCAACAAAGGCAAGGATGCCAGCGGCATCAATGGCGGTGGAGCAGGCGCAGGCCACACTGGCAAGAATGGTGGTAAAGGCGCCAGTGCGACAGGCGGTGTCGTGGTCTGTACTCCTGGCTTTAAGGGCGATGGCGGCACTGCTGCGACCGGTAGTTCCAGCACCATCTCGGGAGGCTCGGGCGGTGCTGCCGGCAAGGCAACCTGGAAATTCCCAACCTGCAATGGCTTGACCAAGGGTGGCGATGGCGGCACCGTGTATATCCCTGCCAGAACAGGTCTGGGCGGCGTGGTCGCGAAGCAATCGCAAGACTTCAGTAATGCGTTGTATCAACCTTCTCATGGCTCAACCGGTGGCCGTGGATCCCCTGGTGCAGGGGGTGGCGGTGGTGGCTCCGGCCCCGGATTCGACGCCAATAACGGCGGCGGCGGTGGCGGCGGCGGTGAAGGCGGCGAAGGCGGCTATGGCGGCAAGGGTGGTCGCGGCGCCGGTGGCTCGTTCGGCCTGGCCGTCTCGGCAGTCGACTTTGTGTTCATCGACCAATCCACGATCAGTAGCGGTGCCGGTGGCGCTGGTGGCATCGGTGGTAGTGGTGGCAAAGGCGGCGATGGTGGAGCCGGTGGCAAAGGCTACGACAGCAGCTTTCGCAAAGGTGGTAACGGTGGTACCGGTGGCCCCGGTGGCTATGGCGGCATCGGCGGCGGTGGCGCAGGAGGCCCGGTCGCTGGCATTCTGTTGCTCGATGCCAGCCAGTTAGATGTGATGGATAGCCAGATCATCACGCAGAATGCCGGCAATGGCAGTGGCTCAAACCCCGGTACCGGTGGCTGGAACTACGGTATCTTCAGCAAAAACAGCAATGTCACGCTGGATCAGGGTAACAGCTACCAACTGGGTAATACCGGTAACGGTTCTGACCCGGCGGCCAACATCAACCCGTAAAGCAGCAAAACCCTCCTCGTGGGTTTGGGGGATGCCGGCCATTCGTGCCGGCATCCTTTTTTCATTTTCGCCTAAGCCTTAAGCTCAAATTAATTTTCAGGTAGCCCTTTGTGTGCTCTGCGCTAGTGCGTGAATTTCAGAATCAATCGTAATTCTTGCTGTAATCCATCTCCGATTCCGGCTCCAGCCCTTTTTTGGCCGGGTCAAGTAAGCCAGGTAGCACACGCTTCAGGCTCTTGTGCAGCTTGTCACCAGCGATATCGATGATGTAGCCGGTGATCCATTTATTATCTTTTTCACCCATCACTTCACTGACATGGTCACCTAACGTGCGCAAAAAGATGAAGCTGGGACCATCGATGCGGCTGTACTGGCACTGCGAATAATCGTTGATGCGCTCATTCAGTGTATTCAGAAACTGGCTGCGATAATCACCCTCACCATCGGTTTCGAGCCGGTTATCCTGCAAAATACCCGCCATGTGCAGCCCAGCCGAACTGATCAATTCATTGCGTTGTTCCAGGTCGAATTGCTCGTACACAATGCGATCGACAATCTGCAGCAAAAAGGCCGCAAATTCGGTCAGCACATCGAGTCGCTGTGACTGGGTGTCGGTCTGAAAGCCTTCATTCTCGAGATCGAGAACGCCCTGTCCGGCGATCTGCCAGATATTGAAACTGATGGCGGAACCGATTTCGCCGAGGCTGCGGCCACGGCCACGCTGGTTCCAGCCGCCTTTTAATCTCGCCATAGGAAAACCCCTGTTGCTTGTCTGTGGATAAATTCAGGCGCGAATGCTAGCATAAAATTCCTGACTATTTTACTAGGTTTTACAGGGTTGGCCGACCATGAATGTCCAGCAAAGTCTGAATGCCGAGCAACGTTCGGTGATCGAGCAGGTACAGCACAATTGTGATATCTCCGATGCCAACCATGCCGGCAATTACACCCTGTGCATCTACCTGCTGAAAATGCGCGAATATTACCGCTGGCTGCATGCGCTCGATTTCAGCGATGAATTCGACAGTGACGCGATGAGCCAATGGCTGCGCGAAAAGGAAGAAATCTGGGATGCCGTCGCCGATCAGGATTATCAACCGATCGATTTGCAGGATCAGCAATTCGATGCCTTTGACAGCGCGGCTATCAACCAAGCCTTGCACCAACACGACTTTTTTTACCACGCCGGGATCGGTGGCAAGGGCATTCAGCATTTCTTTGTCGCGGACAAGATTAGCCAGTTTCGGGAGGGTGAAATTGATATCACCATCACCGGACAGGAGTACGCCCGTGATTTGACCGCGCCACCGGCGATGTCGACCCAAAGCGAAATTATCGTGCGCCAGGAATCACTCAAACGCATGTGCTGGGAGCGTTATCAGGAATGGCACTGGAACCGCTATGAAAATCCGATGGGTAAGGCTTTGTCATATTATTCGTTTGAACAATCCATTACCGATGCATTGCAGCAAATGGTGGAAACCGAGCAGCATACGCTGATTCAGCATGAACTTGGAGAAATGCAGATCAGCCGAGAATTTGGTGATTCCTGGCCTGCAATGATGCTCGGTCTACTCGGCAGTAAAGCCGAATTGCTGGCGCGGTCGGTGCGCGATCATCTGGCCGATTGCCGGACCACCCTGCCCTATCTGATTGAGCAAAATAATCCGGCTTCACTGCATTTTTATTTCGCCAACCTGACCTACATGCGCAAGGAACTGTTTCCATCGGCAGTTGAAGCCTATCAGCAATGGTCAGAAAACGGCGAAATCCGTACCCTGCAAGAGCTGACTCAGTGCGCAGCCGATCATTGGCAACAAACCCTGCAATTGATACTTGCAGTGGCCGAACAAAATCCGCAGAATCCGGCCAGCCAGATCGTTGATCTGATCGAACAATCCCGTTTCTAGATTTTACTGCCCAGCCATGAAAGAACTCAGCTCCATCCGCGAAGTCGCGCCCAATTCCTTTATCTTCATCAAGGATGATGCACTGCCCGGCTTTCTTTGTGACAACATGGTCGAGCGCTTCGAGCAAGCCAAAGACGAACAGTATCCCGGGCGCATCGGTCAGACCTTCGAGCAAGACACATCAATCAAGAAATCCACCGATCTGGTGGTCAGCGGCAAGCCGCACTGGAAGGATGTCGATAATAATCTGTTCCGCTCGCTCGGTATGGCGCTGAACGAATTCAAACAGAAATACCAATATTTCAAGGGACCGTTCAAAGACAATGGCTATGCCATTCAACGCACCGACGTGGGCGAACATTACCACTGGCATATTGATGGCGGCAGCCACGACTTTGCACAACGCCAGCTGGTCGCACTGTGGTACCTCAACGACGTCCCCGGACCCGGCGGCGAAACCGAATTTCTGTTTCAGGATGTAAAGATCACGCCGAAGAAAGGCCGGTTGATTCTGTTCCCCCCGTTCTGGACGCATGAACACCGAGGCGTCACGCTGGAACAAGGCGTCAAATACATTGCCACCACCTGGGTTGTGTTTGCCTGAATCAAAGATACTGCGTAGCGCTCATCCTGCTGACAGGAAACGATTTATAACGAGCTTGCCCGATTCATACCTCTCACGAAAGGCGTCAGACTTGAGGCAAAAAAATCAGGCGAGTTGAAAACGCGCTAGCAATAACTTCAGATTCACTCTTTGCAGCAACAGAACAGCTGCGACTAGAGCGTACAGCATCGGTTCCAGTAAATCCGCCTTGACCAGCCACAGATAGTGCGCAACCGCCAGAATCAGAATCAGATAAACCAGTTTATGCAGGGTTTTCCATTTTTTTCCCAACTTGCGAATCATGCGGTTGTTGGAAGTGATAGCCAGCGGTGTCAGCAATACAAACGCAATGAAACCAAGCGTGATATACGGTCGTTCCAGCACATCATCAAACATCGAATACGGGTCCAGCCCATGATCAGCCAGAAACCAGATGAGAAAATGCATGCAGGCATAAAAATAGACAAACAGGCCGACCATGCGGCGAAAACGGATGAATTGGGCATTGCCGGTCCAGTTTTTCAAAGGGGTCAGCAACAGGGTCAGCAGTAACAGACGCAAGGCCCAGTCGCCAGTCTGATGGGTTACGGTTTCGACCGGATTTGCACCCAGATCGCCAAAAAAAGCGTTTGCCAGTATCCACAAAAATGGCGACAGGCAGAGCAGAAAGAATACCGGTTTGGCCAATGGGTGTTTGAGTATCATCAGAAATTCTTTTTCAGGTCCATACCGGCATACAGCGAAGCGACTTCGTCGGCATAACCATTGAACATCAATGTCTTACGCTTGAAGAAATCACCAATGCGGCGTTCGCGGGCCTGGCTCCAGCGCGGATGACTGACTTCGGGATTTACATTCGAATAAAAGCCGTATTCGCGCGGATTGGCGATATTCCAGGTGGTGGGTGGTTGTTTTTCTGTGAACTCGATCTTGACGATGGATTTAATATTCTTAAAGCCATATTTCCAGGGCACAACCAGACGCACCGGCGCGCCATTCTGGTTCGGCATGGTTTTTCCATACATACCGACCGCCATCAAGGTCAGCGGGTGCATGGCTTCGTCCATTCGCAATCCTTCGACATACGGCCAATCCAGTACCGGGCGTTTCTGTCCCGGCATGCGGTTTTCATCCAGCAGCGTTGTGAAGGCGACATATTTGGCGCGCGAATTGGGTTCGAATTTTTTCAGTATATCTGCCAGTGGCACGCCCAGCCATGGAATCACCATCGACCAGGCTTCGACACAGCGCAGCCGATAGATTCGCTCTTCGACATCAAAACCATGGATCAATTCTTCCAGCCCGACTTGCCCGGTCTTGTTGCACTCACCGGAGATTTCGATGCGCCAGTCATCGGTATTGAAGTTTTGTGCATTTCGGGCCGGATCGCTCTTGCCGGTTCCAAATTCATAAAAATTGTTATAGCGCGTGGCATCCTCGAAGGAAGTCAGTTCTTCATCAACGCGGTAATCTGTTTTCTTGGTTTTATTGATTTCGACTGAGGCATTGGCCCGGGCTGACAACCCGTTCAAAAACACACTGGCCCCAACTACGGCACCAGCCTTCATAATGTCTCGTCTTTGCTTATAAAACTTTTCGGGGGTAACTTCGTGCTCGTTGCAATCGGAGGATTTTTTTATCTTAATCACGGGGCTTTCTCAAAGGTTTACAATGCTTTCATTGACCGAGATCAAGCAGCTTAGTTCATCAGGGCTTGATTTTGTATTCCAAAGGTTTAATTTGGTAACAAGATTAGAGCAGACTTATATTAGCACTTGACTATATTAGATTTTGCTTATATTTTTACAGCAGTAACACATAAAAGCAACCACACATAGGAGACAAATCATGAAAAAACTGATCACAGCAACTGCAATTGCCGCCATTCTGGCTGCAACTTCTGCCCAGGCTTTCTGGGGTGACAACAACAATAATAACGGATATGGCAATTACTATGGAAACGGTAGTGGTTATGGCAATGGTTATGGTAATTACTACGGTCGAGGCGATGGTCGAGGCACAGGCCGGGGCCGTGGACGTGGTGCCGGAGATGGCGAAATGGACTTTTCTATGCAGTTCAAAGGTCGTGCCAAAGGAGATATGGATGCCAACGCAGACACCGACTGGTATGGTAATGGCTATGGCAACGGTTATGGCGATTATTACGGAAACTATTATGGCAACGGCTATGGCAACGGTAATTTCTACAACCGCAGCCATGATGGCTATGGCTACAATGGCTGGGGCAGCAACCCGTACTGGGGTAACTATGCGCCGGTAGCACCTGCCGCACCAACTCCTGCTCCTGCACCCGCGCCAGCACAATAAATAACAGCGCAAAGTCGGTTTCCTGGACACATTTCAGGAGATTGACGGCAAGTTGCCTGCCTGAAACCAGGCGCTAGAATCAGGCAATAGATTCAGGCAACTTGAGTTTTCTGCGGAAACATTTTCCTCTTGGTGATTATTGACGGGCTGATGCCCGTCTTTTTTTTGGGTAGCGAAGTACAAACGCTAAATAAACTCTGATGATGAAAGCCAGATTTGCACAGGGTTTGAGCGGCTCAGTCACAAAACGAGTCAAATTTATCAGTGGTCTGTAAGGCAGCTTGAAGAAATCAGGATCTGCTCGGAATTCTCTCTGTCGCACTTGCCAGAGAGTGTTGCATGTAGCCACGCAATTCCGCCGCAAAAAATTTTAACGAAGCATTGAACTCCAATGTTCAATCAACCCAGACTCGCGCATTACGGAACAGCCGCATCCACGGGCTGTCTTCTCCCCAGTCATCTGCCTGCCAGGAATTTTGCACACTGCGAAAAACCCGCTCGGGGTGCGGCATCATAATGGTGAAACGGCCGTCGCGACTGGTGAAACCGGTCAATCCCAAAGCTGAACCATTCGGATTGGCCGGGTAGGTTTCGGCCGATAAGCCATCACGATCGATAAAGCGCAAACAAGCTGTCTGGTCTTTCAGTAATGACTGCGCAGGATCATCACGAAATTCCGCCTGCCCCTCGCCATGCGCTACCACAATCGGCATCTTCGAACCTGTCATCCCCTGCATTAGAATGGATTCGGATTGCAACACTTCGACCATCGCCACCCGCGCCTCGTATTGCTCGGAACGGTTACGCACGAAATGAGGCCAGTGATCGGCGCCGGGTATGATGTCATGCAGGTTGGACATCATCTGGCAACCGTTACAGACACCCAGCCCGAAACTGTCGCTGCGCTCGAAAAAAGCCGAAAATTGATCCAGCGTGCGCGGGTTGTAGCGGATAGATTTGGCCCAGCCATCACCGGCACCCAGCACATCACCGTAAGAAAATCCGCCACAAGCCGCCAGTCCCCGGAAATCCTGCAAATCGATACGGCCACTGTGCAGATCGCTCATATGCACATCGACCGCTTCAAAACCCGCCTTGTTGAAGGCCGCCGCCATTTCAACCTGTCCATTGACGCCCTGCTCGCGCAGAATCGCCACTCGCGGTTTCGCACCGCTTTTAATGAAAGGAGCCGAGATATCGTCATCGGTTGCAAAGGTCAAAGCCGAGGATAATGCGGGCTTATCGTTATTCAGCAGGCTGTCGTATTCCTGCTGGGCCGTGTGTGGGTTATCACGTAACTTTTGTAGATGGTAGGTGGTAGCAGACCAGGCACGACGTAACTCGACCAGAGATTCATCGAGCAGGTTTTGCTGCCCCATACTGATGTGGATCCGGTCATCCTGACGAATACTGCCCAGCGGATGAAAACAATCAGTTAGTCTATATTTTTCAATAATTTGAGAGATTTTATTAATGGTGTTTGTCTTGACTTGAATGACTGCACCTAACTCCTCGGCAAACAGAATTTCGAGCGCGTCAGCTCCAAGCTTGCAAATATCAACTTGCAGACCGAGTCGTGCGGCAAAGGCCATTTCAGACAGTGCGGTGACCAGGCCGCCATCCGAACGGTCGTGGTAAGCCAGCAGCAGATCTTGCGCCAGCATCTGCTGAATCGCCAGATAAAACCGCTTGAACAGATCGACATCGTCCATGTCCGGCCCCTGATTACCGATTTCATTATAGACTTGCGCCAAAGCCGATGCGCCGAGCCGGTTTTGCCGCTGCCCCAGGTCGATCAAATAAAGCTGTGTGTCTTTATCATTAACCAATTGCGGGGTCACCGATTTACGTACATCCGAAGTCGGAGCAAAGGCCGAAATAATCAGCGACAAGGGCCCGGTTACCGATTTATCTTGCCCATCTTCATTCCAGACGGTTTTCATCGACAATGAATCCTTGCCGACCGGGATGGTAATGCCGAGCTCGGGGCAGACTTCCATGCCAACCGTTTTCACAGTGTCGAACAGGCGCGCATCTTCACCATCATGCCCTGCGGCGGCCATCCAGTTGGCGGATAACACCACCCGCGACAGATCACCGGTATAGCTTGCGGCCAGATTGGTCAGCGCTTCACCGATCGCCATGCGTCCGGAGGCCGGGGCATCGAGCAACGCCAGCGGGGTACGTTCGCCCATGCTCATGGCTTCACCGCTATAGCCTTCAAAATCGGTCAACGATATCGCCACATCGGCTACCGGCACTTGCCACGGGCCGACCATCTGGTCACGATGAATCAACCCGCCGACACTGCGGTCACCGATCGTAATCAAAAAGGTTTTATCGCCGACCGTCGGTAATTGCAGCACCCGGTACAGCGACTCCCGAAGGTCAATCCGCGAACGGTCGATCGAGGGCTGTTCGACTTCGACATGGCGAACATCGCGGTGCATTTTCGGTGGTTTGCCAAGCAGTATGTCCAGCGGCATATCGACCGGATTGTTGCCGAACACGTCGTCAGATACCACCAGTTGTTTTTCTTCGGTGGCTTTTCCCAGCACCGCCACCGGGCAGCGCTCGCGCTCGCAAAGCGCGAGAAAATCGTCCAGCCGATCATCAGACACTGCCAGCACGTAGCGTTCCTGACTTTCGTTACACCAGATTTCGCGCGGCGACATGCCCGGTTCATCATTCGGTACCTTGCGCAATTCGAGTTTTGCGCCCATGCCGCAATCATTGACCAGTTCGGGCAGGGCATTGGAAAGCCCGCCTGCGCCCACATCGTGGATCGAGATGATCGGATTGCGCTCGGCCTGTTGATAACAACGATCGATCACTTCCTGCACGCGCCGTTCCATTTCCGGATTCCCGCGCTGCACCGAAGCGAAATCCAGATCCTCGCTGGAACTGCCGCTGGTCATCGATGAAGCCGCGCCACCACCAAGCCCGATTAGCATTGCCGGGCCGCCGAGCACGATGATATTGCTGCCCTCCGGAATCGTTAGTTTGTCGATTTGCTCCGGGCGGATCGAACCGACCCCGCCGGCCAGCATGATCGGCTTGTGATACCCGCGCACCTCTTCACCCTGAGCGGTTTGGACGGTTTGCTGATAGCTGCGGAAATAACCGCCAATATTGGGCCGACCAAACTCATTGTTGAAAGCCGCAGCACCGAGCGGACCTTCGATCATGATGTCCAGCGCCGACACGATGCGATCCGGCTTGCCGTAAACCTGCTCCCACGGCTGTGGCAACTCGGGAATATTCAGGTTGGAGACGGAAAATCCGCACAAACCGGCCTTGGGTTTGGAGCCGCGCCCGGTCGCGCCTTCATCCCGAATCTCGCCACCCGATCCAGTTGCCGCGCCAGGAAACGGCGAAATCGCGGTCGGGTGGTTGTGCGTTTCCACCTTCATCAGAATGTCGAGTCGGGTCGGATCATTTTGGTAAACGCCGGTTTGTGTGTCCGGCGCGAGTTTCTGCGCGGCAAAGCCTTCGATTACGGCCGAGTTATCGTGATAGGCTGACAGCACACCGTCACTGTGCATCTGATAGGTATTCTTGATCATGCCAAACAGCGACATCGATTGCGGTTCACCATCGATAGTCCAGTCGGCATTGAAAATCTTGTGGCGGCAATGCTCGGAATTGGCCTGTGCAAACATCATCAATTCGACATCGGTCGGGTTGCGAGCCAAGCCGTTGTAACTGTCGAGCAGGTAATCGATTTCATCCTCAGACAGCGCCAGCCCCAGCGTTTGGTTGGCCTGCAGCAATTCTTCCCTGCCGCCCTGCAAAACATCGACCACCGTCATCGGGCGGGGCTGATGATGCTCGAACAGCACGGCGCAGTCATCGAGCGAATCGAAAATCTGTTCGACCATCTTGTCGTGTAATGCCGCCTTGACGGCCTCCAGGTCTTGCTCGCTGCCGGAAAATGCCAACTGATACTCGATGCCACGTTCGATACGCACCACTGGCTTGAGTCCGCAGATATGCGCAATATCGGTCGCCTTGGTGGACCACGGTGAAATCGTGCCGACCCGCGGAACCGAGTACAGTCGGATGCCATCGATATTTTGATCTTGCAGCTTCGGACCGTATTGCAGCAGGTTTTCCAGCACCGCTTGCTGCGACTCGCTCAACTCGGAGTCGATTTCAATCAGGTGAACATAGTGGCTGGTAATCGAACTCACGCCAAAATCACGGACGCTGGCGAGAAGTTTCTGGATACGAAAGTCGGATAACGCGGCGCTACCTGGGATACTGATCATGGCTGGAGTCTGGAAACTGGATTGGAAAAAGGCTGGGAAAAGCGATTTAAAAAGGGATATCAAAAAGCGACCCGAATCATAACGGAAATCAACACCCATCACCATAAAAATGGATGAAACTTAGTGCGATAAGAATGGTCTAATTGCGCGATTTGGGTAGGTACTTCGCTTATGAATAGATTATACTACCCGCTCTTGGGGACGACCTGGCTTCGACGTCGGTATCGAAACCCGAGGTGCATGCCGAGCATGTAGAAAACTCGATAAATCTTCTGCAAACATATAGTTGCAAACGACGACAACTACGCAATCGCCGCTTAATAACCGGTAGGTTGCTGTCGGACTGGAGCCGTGTCCATGCGTCCAGGTTTCTTCGGAAACATTCCGGCATCGCTCTCATGGAATCGTGATGGAGGCTCGTCCGGGGCCAAAGCACTAAACAAGTACCGGAATCGCTGCAGATTTTCCCCGTCTGGCGGGTAGTCTGCAGTTAAATCAAAAGTCAGAATAAGCATGTAGAGCCGACGGCAGAGGACTGGCGGACGGGGGTTCGATTCCCCCCGTCTCCACCAATACCAGACCCCGACTGATTTCAGTCGGGGTTTTTTTATGCCTGTCCGTGTTTATAACTCGCCTCACCGCTAAAATCATTCCACTAAAACCCGCTTTGCAGTAGAGTGAGCGCTGGTATTTTGAACCAGCCGATTGATCCTAGCCGAGTAACCGATGACGACGTTTGTGCCGGAAAATTTAGACGCCCACTGGATGCCATTTACGGCGAATCGTGAATTCAGGCAGAATCCACGCATCATCACCTCGGCAAGCGGTTGTTTTTACCGCGATCAGCACGGGCGTGAGATTTTTGATGGCCTGTCCGGACTCTGGAATTGTGGAGCCGGACATGGGCGCGAAGAAATCACCGCTGCGGTCAGCCAGCAAATCGCCACGCTCGACTATTCACCAGCTTTTCAGTTCGGGCATCCTCTTTCATTCGAGCTGGCCAGCCGCATTGCAACACTGATGCCCGATGGTCTTGAGCATGTGTTTTTCACATGCTCCGGTTCCGAAGCGGTCGATACCGCGTTAAAGATAGCCCGCGCCTTCTGGCATAGCCAGGGCAAGGCATCCAAAGCTCGTCTGATCGGGCGGATCAAGGGCTATCACGGGGTTAATTTTGGCGGCATCAGCGTCGGTGGTATCGGCCCCAATCGTTATCCGTTTGGCGAAACCCTGCAAGCCGACCACCTGCCCTCGACCCAGTTGGAACAAAATCGCTACAGCCGCGGACAACCGCAACATGGCGCGCACACCGCCGACGCCCTGCTCGAAATGATCTCCCTGCATGGCGCCGAGAATATTGCTGCGGTCATCGTCGAGCCGATGGCCGGTTCCGGTGGCGTAATCCCCCCTCCGATCGGTTATCTGCAACGCTTGCGCGAGATTTGCAGCGCACATGACATTTTGTTGATTTTCGATGAAGTGATTACCGCTTTCGGCCGCATGGGAGGCTACAGCGGCGCTGAAGTGTTCGGCGTCACGCCCGACATCATGACCTTTGCTAAGCAAATCAGCAATGGCAGTCAACCGCTCGGTGGTGTCGTCGTGCAACGTGATATCTATCAGCATTTCATGTATCTCGATACTCCAGAATATCTGGTTGAACTGATGCATGGATACACTTATTCTGCGCACCCGGTGGCCTGTGCGGCCGCATTGGCCACGCTGGATCTGTTACAGCAAGACCTGCTGATCGAGCGCGTGCAAAACATGGCACCGATTCTCGAAGATGCCATCCACGGCTTGCGCGATCTTCCACTGATTAGTGATATTCGAAATTTTGGTCTGGCCGCCGGTTTAACACTGGAAGCTGCCCCCGGTGAGCCCGCATTGAGGCCCTTTCAGGTCGCGATGAAATGCTGGGAAAAAGGCTTTTATGTGCGCTACGGCGGCGACACCCTGCAACTCGGTTTGCCCTTTATCGTAACCGAACAACAGATCCATGACATCGTCGGCGCAATCGCTGAATCGCTGGCTGAAATAACATAACCACCAACGCGAAAGAGAACCTGCGCATGCATACAATTGGTCACTTTATCAATGGAGAAATCATTGCTGGTGATGATCGAACCCAGGATGTCTTCAACCCTTCCACCGGCGAAGTGATTCGTCAGGTATCGCTGGCATCGGGCGACACCGTCGCCAAAGCCGTAGCAGCGGCCGAAGCCGCCTTCCCTGCCTGGCGTGCTACGCCACCATTGAAACGGGCCAGAGTCATGTTTCGTTTTCGTGATTTGCTGGAACAACACATCGACGAGATTGCAGAGTTGATCGGGCAGGAACATGGCAAAATCGCGCATGACGCGATCGGTGAAATCAACCGTGGTATCGAAAATGTAGAATACGCCTGCTGCGCTCCGGAAATTCTCAAAGGGGAACACAGTCGCAATGTCGGCCCGGATATTGATTCGTGGAGCGAATTTCAGCCGCTGGGTGTGGTCGCTGGAATTACGCCGTTCAATTTTCCGGCGATGGTGCCACTGTGGATGTATCCGATGGCGATTGTTTGCGGTAATTGTTTTGTACTCAAGCCATCAGAACGAGATCCCAGCGCCGCGCTTTTTATTGCGCAATTGCTGCATCAGGCCGGTTTGCCGGCCGGGGTGATGAATGTCATCAATGGTGATCGCGAAGCGGTCGATTGCCTGCTGCAGGATGATCGCGTGCAAGCCATCAGTTTCGTCGGTTCGACCCCGGTCGCGCGCGCCATTCACCAGCAATCGGCGCAGCTCGGCAAACGCTGTCAGGCGCTGGGTGGCGCAAAAAATCATGCCGTAGTGATGCCCGACGCAGACATGGACAATGCGGTCAACGCCCTGATCGGCGCGGCGTTTGGCTCCAGCGGTGAGCGATGCATGGCGATTTCCGTGGCGGTCGCGGTCGGCGATCAGGCAGCGCAGCAACTGGTTTCCGGCTTGCGTCAAAAAATGCAGACGCTGAAAACCGGCCCGTTTGATGATCGCTCGAATGACTTTGGCCCGTTAATTACCGCCGAGCACCAGCAAAGGGTCAAAGGCTTCATCGACAGTGCCGAGTCACAGGGTGCCGAGGTGGTGATCGATGGCCGTGATGTGCAGGTCGAAAACCACCTAAAGGGATTTTTCATTGGCGGTACCCTGCTCGATCATGTGACTGCAGAAATGGAATCCTATCAGGCTGAAATCTTTGGCCCGGTGCTGCAAATTGTCCGGGTAGAAAACTTGCAACAAGCAATGCAATTGATCGATGCCCATGCCTACGGCAATGGAACCTGCCTGTTCACACGCGATGGTGAAGCAGCCCGCTATTTCAGCGATCATATTCAGGTCGGCATGGTCGGCATCAATGTGCCGCTGCCGGTGCCGGTGGCCTACCACAGTTTCGGCGGCTGGAAGCAATCCCTGTTTGGCGACCTGTCCGCCTATGGCCCGGACAGCGTACGCTTTTATACCCGCCGCAAAACCATTACCCAACGCTGGCCGTCATCCGGTGTCCGCGAAGGCGTTAATTTTTCCTTTCCTTCCTGATGTTCTTTTTTTGCCATGGAAAATTCATTAAATGATTTGATCGCCCAACTGCAGGTTTGGACCGGTGCCAATAGCTGGGTCGGACGTCTGTTTATCGTGGTGCTACTGGCGCTGGCGCTGGATCTGGTACAACGGCTACTGCTAAAGCGGCTGGCGCATAAATTCAGGCATACCGAAAACCCCTGGGATGACGCGCTGATACATGCCCTGCAACGGCCTTTGACATTATTGATCTGGGTACTGGGTTTGGCCTTTGCAGCCGATATCGCTGGCAAGGAGGCTCATTCCAGCCTGTTCGATGCAGTCGAGCCGCTGAGAATTATCGGTGTGATTTCTGCTCTGAGCTGGTTTCTGGTTCGGCTGATCCGCAATTTTCAGCAGAATCTGGTGGAGATCGGGCTGGCGCAGGATGAAAACTACGACCGCTCGACCGTCGAGGCGATCGGCAAATTGATTCGCCTGTCGATCATTATCACCGCAGGGCTGGTCATGTTGCAGACGCTGGGTTTCAGTATTTCAGGCGTGCTGGCCTTTGGCGGAGTCGGCGGCATTGCAGTGGGTTTTGCTGCCAAGGATTTACTGGCCAATTTTTTTGGCGGACTGATGATTTATCTCGATCGTCCGTTTTTTGTCGGCGACTGGATCAAATCACCTGACCGCGATATCGAAGGCACCGTCGAAGATATCGGCTGGCGCTTGACGCGCATCCGAAGTTTTGACAAACGGCCGATTTATGTACCGAATTCGACCTTCGCCAATATCGCAGTGGTCAACCCTTCGCGCATGACGCACCGACGAATCTATGAAACCATTGGTGTGCGTTATGATGATGTGGACAGGCTGGAAGATATTCTCACGGAGGTGCGCGAGATGCTGCTGAACCACCCGGAGATCGATACCAGCCAGACCCTGATGGTTAATTTCGACAGCTTCGCTGCTTCGTCACTGAATTTCTTTGTGTACACCTTTACCAAAACCACCAACTGGGTGAAATTCCACGAGGTCAAGCAGGATGTCTTGTTCCAGATCAGTGCCATCATCACCCGGCATGGCGCCGAAATCGCATACCCGACTTCAACCGTGCATGTGCCGGACGGTGTTTTACTGAATTCGCCGCCAAAAATCAGTGACGGGACAGAGTGATCCACCCTGCCCCGTTTTTACATGGGAAAGCTCGAACCGATCAAAAAGCGGTGCCGTAATGGCGATCGGTATCATTCAACAGACGCGGCAGTTGCGCCAGTAAATGAATGGTAAAGATCGGACCAAAAGGAAACAGGGTGTATAGATGTTTTTTACCGCCCTTGTCCTTGAATGCCTTGACCAAAACACGATAGATACGCCAGGCATTCAGCGCCTCGCTTGACGATAACTGTCCATACGGGCATCGCTCGGTATTGTCACTACTGTCTTTGGCTTGCATCTTGTCGACCTTTTTCCAGTAATTTAGCGGATCGATAAATCCCGGGTCATCCTGGGCGCAGCAATTGCTGTAGAAATCAAACAGGAAATCGATGACTTCGTAATGATCCTGATCCAGCTGAATGCCGGTTGCTTGTGCATTTTCTTTGACCCGCGCCATCAATTCGTCTCGATCTGACTCGCGCACGATCACTGCTGGCGGATACTCTGCCGGTGCCAATTCGATCGGATCCAGTGCCTTGAGAATATGGTCGAGTTTTTCGTTTTGTTGCATGCTCATGTTATTTTCTCCTGTTTATTCCTGTTGAACTTCTTAAAAATTGCTTATTGCATTAGTAAGGGCGAATCAGGTGGTTTCAATGGGCCAAGGCAAATAAATTCTGCACCCGGAGACTTGATTAGCCTCTTCGCCAACAGCATACTCGAGCCTTCCCAAAAATGATTCTCTGGTAATGACTTTCACACGCGCCGCCTATAAATTCCTGCTCTTGCTGTTGACTGCAATCATTATCATCGGCGGTTATATCTTGCTTCGATACGAATACAAGATTACCGATGACATCCCGTTCGCTCAGGAAGTTGTGCTAATCGTAATGGGCACCCTGATGACGGTGCTGATCACTGCTTTGCTGCTCAACAAACAAACCGAAGTCGAGTTGAAAAAGGAACAAAGTCTGCGTTATATGGAGCTGAAATCAGAGCTTTATATGGATATTATTCAGGACCTCGAACAGGTTCTGGCTCGAGCCGAACTGACCGAACGAGATTTGTTACATCTGGAATTTTTCAGTCACCGGCTAGCCATTGCAGCTTCTCCTTCCGTACTCGATGAATACAGCCGTTTTGTCACCGCAATTTCCGCTTCGGTATCCGATCTGGCACTAAACGATGACGAATCGGACGATATCTCCCGAGCACTGGCGCGGTTGACGGTGCACATGCGTGAAGACCTGATCGGCCAGGGTGATCGAGAACGCAGCATCGATCCGCAACAGCTAAGTTCACGTATTCTGTCGAATGCCGACAAGGCCATCAGCAAGTTTTAGACCGCAACACCATGAAACCCTGCAATACCTGCAAGCGTGCCCGGGAAATCCTGATCGTAGGCCTGGTGATCGCGTTACTGTATTACCTGCTGACCTGATTTACTGGAGATCGCCCGGCGAAGCCGCTTGCCATCGCGCCGATTTCAGCAGCCACTCGCCATCCGGTTTGACCAGTTCCAGTTCAAAGCGATACACCCGGGCACGCAGATTCGCCAACATGCTGGCATCACTGATCGCGCTACCGGCCATCGCCACATACAGACTGACATGAGCCGCCTGTTTCGACAGAAGCACGATCTCGTCTATTTTGCGAAACAGATAAATATTTTTATGCCGCAGGAAATAAAAGTGCAGCATCGAGCGCAACTGTTTCTTGTCCATCCCGTTTTTATCCTGATATTGCGCATCGACCATCTCCGCAAGCTCGGCGCTATCGCGGTTTTCGGCAGCTGCAATTCCGCGATCGATATACTCGCGGATTTCATCTTCCGGTGTCGTATTCGCACCGGTGCAAGCTCCCAGCATCCATGCGATTACCAGAGCGGTCAGCAATTTTTTCATATCTTTCGAACCTATTTAATTATTTTATAATTTATTAAGTTTCTAACTATTAACAGAAACACTCGTTTGCGAAATCATTTTATATGATTTCCATTAACCTGGATGGTGAAAAAACCGCCGTAACCCACTTCAATTGTGGACGGAATTTCGCGCAAATGGCACACTCACATTCATGACTAAGAAAATATTACGCATTCTTGTAATTAGTTGTTTTTCTGCCGTTTTTTCTGTAGCTGCTGCAAAAACACCGATCCCCTATCCGCAAGGCGAACTGAACGGTTTGCAGATCGCGCAGCAAGTGTATGCAATCGCGCATGGACAACTGGTGCAAAATGCCGCCAGTCGCAAAAACGGCAAGGACATTGCCATGCTAGTCAATCGACCGCCGAAGGCCAAGCGCAAACCCGGCCGTCGTCCTACCGTCAACACCTTTGAAACCTGGGGCAACTCGAACCCGAAAAATCCGGCGCTGGATTCCATGCAGATGGCTATCATCAAATCGGGCAAAGCCCGCGGCACCGGCATTTTGTACACCAGTTTTGCCGACAAGGCCAAACCCGGCATGATGATTTTGTGGCTACCCTCCTTGCGAAAGTCACGCCGCATCAGTGAACCGGCTCACGACGACACCTGGGTCGGCACCAACCTCACCTACGGCGAACTGGTGTTACGTCGGCCCGAACACGAAAGCCATGAATTGCTGGGGAAATCCATATTCAATGAGTGTTTGCTGGCGATGGAATTAAACCCCTGGGAACTCAACCGCTATACCCGTAATTTACCCGGATCGCAATGCGGCCACCGGGGCAAAGAGGTATATGAAGTCAAAAGCACTACCCATTTCAAGCAATGGTGGTATGACGACCGCATCAGTTATGTCGATAGCAAAACCTTCGCGCTGTATCGCACCGTGTATTTCAAAGATGGCAAGAAGATCAAAACCGTTGATATCGACTGGCAATCGCTGGACCAGCCCGACCCCCGCGTGGTGTATCCGCGTTATATCTATGCCGTAACTCATGACAGCGGCATCGACAGCATGATTTTCGTACCGCGCAGCACCGTGCTGCTGAACCAGGATTTGCCAGACAACTTCTGGTCGGAACGAACCCTCAAAAAGTATGGCAAACGCTGAGTTATATATTCGCCAGCCGGAAGATAGCCTGGCGGACCGCTATGCCCGCTTTGCCCTGCGAAATCGCTGGCTGATCATACTTTCCCTGTTTGCTTTCACAGTACTGGCAGCCTTCTACATCAAGGATGTCAATCTGCGCAACGACCCGGATTCATTGCTGCCTTTATCCAACCGTTATATTGCCACCAATCTCTATAACGAACGCTTTTACGGCATGGGAAATGTGATGGTGTGGGGGCTGAAGTTAAAACAGCCGGGCGATATATTCGAACCGTGGTTTCTAAGCATGCTCGATCAATATTACAAGGATGTCAGCACCTTGAGCTATGCCCGTTCCGAAAATTTCGCCGGACTTCCCGCTCCACGCATGCGCCGACTGGGCATTGCCGAAGACGGCAGTCTGGATTTCAAGCGGCTGATTCCGGCCAACGGTTTTTCCGATGACCCGGCCGAGCTGCAGCAGCAAATTGATTTCGTCAAAATGGGCATACAAACCCATCCGGTACTGGAGCCTTTACTGATTTATTACCAGAATGCCGACGGCGAAAGATGCCAACTGGTCGATGAACAGGGTGTGCTTTCGAATCAGTCGGTGGCGTATGCACATCAACAGTGTCAGGCACGCGCAACCTTCATTCTTGGTGATTTCGGCGACGAGTTGAAAGAAGACTACATCGACTGGATCAACCAGGTGCATGCGCTGCAAAAACGCTATCAGGACGAGTATGGCGACCGGGTTGAGTTTCTACTGTCAGGCGAACCCTATTTTCTGGCCTCGATGGTAGAAGAAGTCTGGGACAAGGCGTGGTTGTTCGGTATTTCGCTACTCATCATCCTGCTGGTTTTGCGCTATGAATTCCGCCATTGGAATTGTTCCCTGTTCCCGATTATCGGGGTCGGCATGACCATTATTCTGACCCTCGGCCTGATGGGCTTGACCCAGTTCAAACTGACTACCATGATGATTCTGACCCCGATGCTGCTGCTCGCCATCGGCATCGGTCATGCCATGCAGGTCACCCGCCGCTATGTTCAGGAATTACACAAGCATAAGGATCCGGATCTGGCAGCCTTTCACGCTATTCGCGCCACCATCGTACCGGCATCGTTGTCGATCGGCACCGACCTGCACGGCTTTTTTGCCATTTCATTCGTCGATATTTCCTTTTACAAAGCCTATGCCTATTTCGGTATCTTCGGCATGTCGACCCTGATTCTGACCACCACTACACTGATCCCTCTGTTGATGACGCTGTATCCGCCGAAGCTGAAAAAGGGTGAAAAACTGCGTCCCTGGGAAAAACATCTGGGAGAGAGTGTCGCAGGTCTGCTGACCGGCCGAATGAAATGGATTCCGGTCGCACTGGTGTTCGGCCTGTTATGGGTATCCGCCCATTACGCTGAACTCGGTCGGGGCGTAGATGCGATCATGGCGGGCGAAGCCGGACGCAGCGACCCTGAAGTCGCGCGCATTCAGGATGAATTCGACATCATGCCCGGTGCGGAAAAAGGCATCAATTATCCGCGTGCCGCGTTCAAGGATGAATATCTGCTGGGTAAACTGAGTGGCGAAGAAAAAGTAAAAATCATTCAGGATCTGGACGAATTTTCGACCATGATGCCAGGCGTGATTACTGCCAATCTGGTGGTTCGCTCTAAATATGGCGTTCTACCGTTGTGCGGTGATAATTCACGCAACGAAGATGATGAGCGAATCATCGGGCCGGATCAATGCTATGACGAAGTGGAAGACCCGCCGCAGGGCATATTCAATCAGGCGATCGTATTGAAGGCCTTGTCTGATTTTGAAGACTGGCTGCGTCGCCATCCCTATGTCGGTTATTCGACTTCCTACACCCAGTTCGTCAAAACCATCAATATGATGCTCAACGCGCCGGCCGGTGAATCCCCAATGAGCCACATGAATCTGTTTGCCATCCCGATGCTGCATCATATGCAGATGAATCGCTATGCCTACAGTGATCCGCAGGACCCGGATTTTCTGCCCGATGCCGATGAAACGGTGCAAACCTATAATGCCATGCTGCAAAGCAGCACCGGTCCGGGCGAACTCGATGCCTTTATCAATACCAACAGTTGGGATGAAGGCGTAATCGTCAGTTTTATCAATACGATGGATCCGGTCGAAACCCATCAGGTAGTGGTCGATATCCAGAATTACCTGCGTGATCATGCCAGTGATCCGGGCATGGATCAGGTTCGCTTCGGCATCGATGCCGGTGAAACCATCGTGGTCAATACTGGAAATGAAAAACGAACCGTCGTTACCGAAGAATCAATCCGCGATGGCAAGGCCGCAATCGGTGGCTTTCTGGGCATTACCGAGGCCACCCGCGATGTCGCTTTTGCCGAATGGCTGCATGCACCGGCAATGACTTCGCTGACCGTTTTCCTGATGACGGCGATCATGTTTCGCTCCTGGATTATCGCTTTCGTGCTGGTCGCACTGTGTTTTATCACACTGATGACACAATATGGACTGGCCGGCTATATGACATCGATCAAGGAGTGGTCCGCCAATCTGGCCTTTCATGTGCAGGTTGCACTCAGTATCGCGATGGGGCTGGGCATCGATTACGGGGTATATATGGTTTCGAGACTGCGGGAGGAAATGCAAAAACAACAAGACTGGCAAAGGGCATTGTGCAAAACCGTGCGCACCACCGGTTCGGCGATCGTGATTTCAGTCGTGGTGCTGATCGGCAGCGTGATCCCTCTGATGAATACCCAGTTGGCCAATACCTGGTCAGTCAGTTTGTATATTGCAGAGGCGCTGATTCTCGATGTACTTATCGCTTTACTGTTTTTGCCGCTGCTGGTCTACTGGCTGAAACCGGATTTCATTTTCAAACAACACCGCAATTCATCTTCGACGCCCCGCTCCGAATTGTAGAATTCGACAGCCCTGCGCCTGAAGTTCCAGATCAGCTGAATTCAGAAATTCTAGCCGGGCATAGCCTACTATGAGCAGACTCTGCCAGAAGATCTAACACCACTGTAAACCAGTCTTCAAAAGTGCCCTGAACAACCGACATATCGCTTTCCGCAGTCTGCGGCTGACGTAAATCCTGCCGGCAGTAGTCAGCTGTCTTTGCACACAGAATCAGGCTACCTGCTGGTTATCACCCCTGAGTTGTCGGATCAAAGGATATAAGTGTTCCGTTTCATCCTGAATTCGCTTCAGCACCATACCGAAAACCTCTTCGGTTTCCCGGGTGAAATTGTCATAATCCGCCAACAGCAATTCGTGCTTGCGGTTACCCTTCGACCATTTTTTCAGGTATTGCTTGAAAATTTTCTTGATCTCTTGCGAGCCGGACATAAAATTTTCAGCGACCTTTTTATCCGCATCATCGCCGTCGCTCAGGATCGCGCTGTACAAGTGGTTTTCCTGTAGCTCAAGATGATGATTGACCCTGTCGACATAGTCGAAAAACAGGTCACAAGTGATTTGGGTATCGCACATGGCGCGATCGCGAATCAGATACAGAAATACATTGGATATTTCAGTGATTTTATGAATATCTTCGAAAAGCTGTTGATAGGTGATCATGGCATCCTCCTGGTGAACGATTCGATTCAGAGTCGAACCTTGTCCGCAGTATAATCAAGCCGGTTAACTCGATGCATCCTTGCCCGAGGCATTTACTGTGCTAATTCAGCTTTACTTGTTGTAGATCAATTCAGCGGTATTCAATCACTTCGGATGCATCAGATCGCAGTTGTGGAGATTGTTCACCCGCCCTGTAGCCGAGCGTGAAAACCACAGCAACTTCAAACTGTTTGCCATCGATTTCCAGCACTTCTTCGACTTCTTTCTTGTGGAAGCCTTCAATCGGGCAACTGTCGATGCCAGTGGCGGCAGCGGCGGTAAGCATATTCGCCAGTGCGATATAACACTGTTTGGAGGTCCAGGCATAATAACTCATGATCGGCTCGATTTCCGTTTCGAGGTGATTGCGATATCGCGCCAGATAGGCCTTTTCGGCATCGGGGTCGAGATTGCGGCGAGAAAACTTGTACTTGACAAAATCCGAGTCGGGTTTGACATCTTCAGGCCGCGCCAGAATCACCACCACTTCGCTGGCATCGGTTACCTGCATCTGATTCCAGCAAGCCTTGCGTAATTTTTCGCGCAGTGTCCTGTCCTGCACCACGACAAATTTCCATGGCTCCATGCCGAATGAGGAAGGCGAAATCCGGCCGCATTCCAGAATGGCGAGCAAGTCATCCACCGGAATCTGACGGTTCGGGTCAAACTTCTTGCAGGCATGGCGAAAATGCAACGCTTTCAATACTTCATTCATCCAACAACCTCGTATTTCAGTTTTCAGTCAACTGATCATTCTAGATCAACCCGTAGATTTTTCCGACTTTGTGGTTCAATCGCTGATAACCATGGCAACCGATCGCAATCAACGCGGTAAAGCCCAAAATCAATAAGAACTCATTTTTGCAGGCTGTGAACCACTGCCATCACCGTCATATTCACCAGGCCTCGGACGGAAATGGAGGAATTGACAATATGGCCGGGCAATTGGCTGCCCATCAATATCGGCCCAATGGTCACGCCGCAGCCCAGCACTTTGAGCATGTTGGAGGTAATATTGGCCGCATCGAGATTCGGCATGATCAGCAGATTGGCACTGCCGCTGAAGGTCTTTCCGGTAAAGCGTTCGCGTCGCTTGATTTCCGACAAGGCGGAATCCGCCTGCATTTCCCCATCCACTTCGAGCGTCGGCTCGCGCGCCTGTATCAACTTCAGCGCTTCTCGCATCTTTGCGGCAGACTGGCTGCTGCGATTGCCGTAGTTGGAATACGACAGCATGGCGACCTTGGGCTTCAGGCCGAAACGATCCACTTCGCGCGCCGCTTCCAGAGTCATGTTGGCTAATTGCTCGGCATCCGGATCTTCCACCACCTGGGTATCGCAAATAAAAAGCGTGCCAGAGTCGAGGATATGCACATTCAGGGTGGAAAAGCGATGCTCTTCCGGCCGGACGCCATTGACATTCATCACCGGTTTGAGGTGATGATGGAAGCGTCCGACCGAACCGCAGATGAAGCTGTCCGCATCGCCCAGGCGAACCATCAGGGCCGCCTGCAACGTGGTATTCGAGCGCACCAGCGATTGGGCCTCCAACTCGGTGACGCCACGCCGCTGCATGATTTCGTGATAGCACTGCGCATATTTTTCTTCCTGCAAGTCGTAAATGATTTCGAACTCTTCATCTTCGCGCATTTGCAAACCGTAATTACGAATATGCTGCTTGATGATATCGGGCCGACCCAGCAGAATCGGATAGGCGATCTTTTCCTGGATAATGGTTTCCACCGCCTGCAGAACACGCAGGTTTTCTCCCTCGGCAAACACCACCTTGCGGCGGCTTTCACGGGCCAGATCAAATACCGGTTTCATCATCATGCCGGAACGATAGACAAACCCGGTCAATTCATCGCGATAGGCGCTCATATCCGCGATCGGCCGCGTGGCCACGCCACTATCCATGGCCGCCTGTGCCACGGCACTGGCGACTTCGGTAATCAGACGGGGGTCGAAGGGTTTGGGGATCAGATAACTCGGACCAAATCGCAGCGATTCGCTGGCTCCGGCATAGGCCGAGCTGACAATATCGGACGAACTGCCAGCCCGGGCCAGTCGGGAGATCGCATGAACCGCCGCGATCTTCATCGCTTCATTGATTTCGGTCGCCCCGACATCGAGTGCGCCGCGAAACAGAAAGGGAAAACACAACACATTATTGACTTGATTGGGAAAATCGCTGCGCCCGGTGGCCATGACCAAATCATCCCGAACCTGGTGTGCCTCATCCGGATTGATCTCGGGATTAGGGTTGGCCAGCGCAAACACGATCGGATGATCCGCCATGCTGCGCAGCAATTCGGGCTTGAGAACATTGGCCGCCGACAGCCCCAGAAAGATGTCGGCGCCGACGATTGCATCGGCTAGCGTGCGATGCGGGGTCTCCACCGCATAACGCGCCTTGTAGGGATCCATGCCCTGCTCGCGTCCTTCAAATACCACACCGTCAATGTCTGTTACGATAATATTTTCTCGCGGCAATCCCAGCGAAACCAGCAGGTTCAGGCAAGCCAGCGCGGCCGCCCCGGCACCCGAGGCAACCAGCCGGACCTGGTCGATCGATTTGCCGACTACCGACAAAGCGCTGGTCATCGCGGCGGCAACCACAATCGCGGTGCCATGCTGGTCATCATGAAAAACCGGAATCGACATCTTGTCGCGCAGATATTCCTCGACCATGAAGCATTCCGGCGCCTTGATGTCTTCGAGGTTGATGCCGCCGAAGGTCGGCTCCAGCCGCTCGATGGTCTGAGCCAGTTTGAGCGGATCGTTTTCATTGATTTCGATATCGAAGACATCGATGTTGGCGAATTTTTTGAACAGCACCGCCTTGCCTTCCATCACCGGTTTGGAAGCCAACGCACCAATCGGACCAAGACCGAGTACTGCCGTGCCATTGCTGATCACCGCCACCAGATTACTACGGGCCGTGTAGTCGCTGACCTTGATGGCATCCTGTTCGATTTCTTCGCAGGCGTAGGCGACTCCGGGGGAATAGGCCAGTGCCAGATCACTTTGTGTGGTCAGCGCAGTGGTTGAGGTTATGGCCAGCTTGCCGGGTCTGGGCAAGCGGTGATAATCGAGGGCTTTTTTACGGAATTCTTCTGACATGACGGGGCTCTGATATAGGCATAACCCCAGTATATGGATGTGATCAAAAGCGGCTAATAACTTATCACTCCATGCTAATAAATCACTCAGGATTCAAAATAGGTACCTTGCATTTCGCCATTGGTATCGATGTAGACAGTTTTAGTTCCCGGCAGTTTGTTGAGGATATAGGCCGACAGCATGATTAATGATTTTTTGTTTTCGTGTTCGAATGCGCCGAGGATACGGTCGGCAATAATCTGACAACGTTGCTCGGTATCCGGATTGTCAACCCAGTCACGACTCATTTGCCATCCGCGATCCATATCCTTGTCGAGCGTGGCGAAAAAATCGGTCGCTTCGGTAACGAAATCATCCGGCACTTCTACCGCATAGGCTTGGTCTTCAATACTGATATTAAGTATCATCGGCAATTCCTGTTTTCAATTGATGAATTATACCCATGTTAGCTTCCATCGATCATTTAATATCCGCACAAAACCTGACTAAAATCAGGCAACTGCTGGAGGATTCTCCGTTTGTCGATGGCAAGCTGTCAGCCGGTTTGGTCGCTCGGGGCGTCAAGAAAAATCAGGAAATGAACCCACAATCGGCGCACTTCAATCAACTCAACGAACTGGTGATGGGAAATCTGGTACGGCATCCAAAATTCAAGGCGGTGGCCTGGCCGAAACGCGTCGCGGCTCCGTTTTACGCGCGCTATGAATCAGGCATGGAATATGGTGAGCATGTCGATGACCCGATCATGGGACAGGGTGATCTGTATCGTACCGATCTTTCGATGACAGTGTTTTTGTCGGAGCCGGATGAATATGATGGTGGCGAACTGGTGATTCGCGACAGCTACGGCGAGCGCAAGATCAAACTCGCGGCCGGTAGCGTTGTAGTGTATCCCTCGCACAGCCGGCATTTTGTCGCGCCGGTCACCCGCGGCGTGCGTTACGTCGCTGTAACCTGGGCGCAAAGCACCGTGCGAGACCCGGCCAAACGCGAAATGTTGTATGAATTGAATCAGGCGCGGGAAATGCTGTTCAAGCAATTACCCGATCAGGAAGCCACCCGCAAGGTCAGTGCCACCTTCAATAATCTGGTACGCCGCTGGGTCGATCTCTGAACCCGGCTATACAGGAGTAAACCACAGCAAAACCCGTTGCGCGGTAACCGGGCAGGTTTTTCGGTTGTCCCTGCCATCGGTTCGTTACGAAAATCACTAGATCACAATCAATTCAGCAGATAATGCACCCACCTGCTTCAGCGACTCCAGAATCGCCACCAGATCACCCGGCGACGCACCGACTTCATTGACTGCCCGCACAATCTGGTCGAGCGAAACTCCGGTGTTAAACAGAAACATGCGGTTATCATCCTGAGTCACCGTCACATCACTTTGCTGGCCGGTCACTGTTTCACCTTCGGACAGCGCATTGGGTTGACTGACCTGATTGGTATTGGTGATCGTGACGGTCATGTTGCCATGTGACACGGCCGCCGAATACACCCGCACATGGTTTCCGATTACTACCGTGCCGGTACGTGAATTGACGATCACCCTGGCGGCCGCCTCGCCCGGCTGGAACTCCAGATTTTCAATAAACGACATGTAACCGACCCGCTGGGAAATATCCTTCGGGGCATTGATGCTGACCGAAACACTGTCTTGCGGAAAGGCATTATCCGGCCCGAGCACGCGGTTGATGGTATCGGCCAGTCTTTTGGCGGTAGTGAAATCCGGCCGTTTCAGATTCAGTGTGATGCGGTCTCTGGCGGCAAACGGATTATTGATTTCACGCTCGATCGACGCGCCGCCGGGAATCCGCCCGACACTGGGCACATTGATGGTGACGCTGGAGCCATCGGCCCCTTCCACCCCCAGTCCGCCCACCACCAGATTGCCCTGCGCCAGCGCATAGACTTGTCCGTCCGCGCCCTTGAGCGGAGTCATCAGCAGACTGCCGCCGCGCAAGCTCTTCGAATTACCCAGTGACGACACCGTGACATCAATGCGCTGACCGATCTTGGCAAAAGGGGGCAAATCTGCATGAATGCTGACGGCGGCGATATTTTTTACCTGTGGATTCACATTGGCCGGTAAGGTGATGCCATATTGCGACAACATGCTCTTCAGGCTTTGCACGGTAAAAGGGGTTTGCGCAGTCTGGTCTCCGGTGCCGGCCAGACCTACTACCAATCCGTAACCGACCAGTTGGTTGCTGCGAACGCCCTGAATTTCAGCCACATCCTTGATTCGCTCGGCCTGAGCCTGATGACTGCCCAGCAGAAATGCCAGTACAATGATTTGTGCTAATCGTTTCATATCAGACTCCTAAAACGGGAAGACCGGGCTGCTGAAAAACCGGCTGAGCCAACCCTTGCTATTGGCCTCGGCGATGACGCCGCCGCCACCATAATAAATTCGGGCATTGGCCAGCTTGGTCGAGTTGACTTCATTGCTCGAGCTGACATCCTGCGGCCGTACGATGCCGGTCAGACGAATAAATTCCGAGCCCTGATTGAGTCCGATGATTTTTTCCCCGCGCACCTGTAAATTCCCATTCGGCAGAATATCGCTGACCATCACCGTGATTTGCCCGGACAGGCTATTGCTCTGGGCAGCATCACCGCTGCCCTTGAAACCCCGCTTGGAAGACAGCGAATTGTTCAGGAAAGATTGCCCGTTATAGGTTGGCGTTATACCGAGTATGGTACCGGCATCGATCGAATTACTATCATCCTTGGCGGTATTGGTCGCCTCGGATTTGGTCGCATTGGTGGACTCGGCCAGTGTCACGCTGAGCAAATCTCCGATCCGAAAAGCCTTGCTGTCTTCAAACAGACGAACCGAACGACCGGGTTGAAAGATCGAGCCATTATTGACCGGTTGAAACTGCTCGGCTTTCAGATCGACCGGCGCAAACATCGGGTCAGGTTGTACCTGCATGCGGGTTCCGGCACAGGCTTGCAGCAACAAGGTAATGGCAGCCAGCAGTGTCAGCGGTTTGAGTCTGGAGGTCATTTCATCACCTAGATATTGTTATTGAGGTATTGCATCATGCCGTCCGCGGTCGAGATCAGTTTGGAATTCATTTCATACGCGCGTTGGGCTTCAATCATGCCGACCATTTCTTCGACGATGTTGACGTTCGACCCTTCCAGCGCGCCCTGGCGTAACTTTCCGAGACCGGTCAACCCCGGGGTTCCGGCCTGCCCGGCACCACTGGCGGCTGACTCGACAAACAGGTTTTCGCCTACCGGCTGCAGGCCGGTCGGATTGATGAAATTGGTGATCTGGATGTTACCGACGATCTGCGGAGCTGCTTGCCCCGGCAGGGTGACAGAAACCACACCATCCTGACCGATCGTGATCGACTGAGCATCGGCGGCAATGGTAATGCCGGGCTGCAAAACATAGCCGCTGGCGGTGACCAATTGCCCCTGATCCGAAATCTTGAAACTGCCATCTCGGGTATAGGCTTCGCTGCCATCCGGCAGCAGAATCGGGAAATACCCCTTGCCATCAATGGCGACATCGAGCGAATTCTCGGTATTGGAAATCGACCCCTGGGTATGCAGCTTTTCAGTCGCCACCACGCGGGTTCCGGTTCCCAGCATCAAGCCCGAGGGCAAGCGGGTATCCTGCGAAGTCTGGCCGCCGACCTGACGGATATTCTGATATAACAAATCCTCGAAAACGGCGCGCGACTGCTTGAAGCCATCGGTACTGACGTTGGCCAGATTGTTGGAAATGACTGCCAACCGGGTTTGCTGGGCATCCAAACCGGTTTTGGCGATCCATAGAGCCTGATTCATGATTTTCTCCTGTGTTGGGCGTACCCGGAAAAGAATGCAGAGACCGTGCCAAATTGAATCATCCGTCCGCGAAAAGGTTTGTACGAAAATTTTTTCCCGAGCCCGGCGAATATCTGCACTACAATAGACGTACCCGGAAAGAGAATCCCGGGCAGACATCAACCCATAACAATATTCCCTTGAGGAACCACCATGAAAATGACCCTTGTTTTCAGTCTGATTGGCTGCTTGTTACCCATGCTGGCGCATGCCGATGACTATCCGGGACGTAAAACCTACCCGCATATCCAGGTTTATGAAACCGAGCTATTGAATCAGAATTTCGATCAGGTCGATATTGTCGACGTCCGTTCTGCGCTGGAATTCAAAACCCTGCACATCAACAATGCGGTACACATTCCACTCAATAAAAGCGGATTTGTTTCCGCCATTAAAGAATTACAGTCTGTCAATCAGCGTCCACTGGTATTTTATTGCAATGGACATACCTGCTATAAATCCTACAAGGCCGCGCGAAAGGCGCAGAATGCCGGGCTCAAAAATGTTTATGCCTACGATTCCGGCGTATTCGACTGGGCTCGAGCCCATCCCGACAAAGCCACTTTGCTGGGAAAAAGCCCGATCAATCCATCCCAATTGATCAGCAAGGATGACTTCAAGAAATCCTTGCTTGAACCGGCTGAATTCAATGCCAGAATCACCGACAATACTGTCGTTCTGGATATTCGCGAACCCACCCAGCGCGGTCTGTTGGAACTTTTTCCGTACCGGCAGGAAAGCATTTCGATGGATGAAAACCAGAAATTACTTGAATTTCTCAAGGCTGTGCAAAAATCCGGCAAACCGTTACTGGTGTATGACGAAGTCGGAAAACAGGTTCGCTGGTTGCAGTATTATCTGCAGGATCTGGGTATCAAAAATTATTATTTTCTGAAAGGCGGGGTCAAGAATTTCTTCAAGGCCCTGCGCAACCCCGTCTAGAAATCACGTCATCCGCGTATCAGCCAAACCGGCGGTAACTTCGATTAGACGGTTTCCGCCGGTTGGTTCTGAAGACCGGCTTAGCGCGTAAATTTTCCAGCCAACGCCCTGTGTAGACTTTTACATCGTCTGTCTGATTAACCGCGCAGGACAAATCCCGGTTAGCCAACTGCCCCTTTGCAGGAATTTTACGCTATGCTGCCAATTTCGAGGTTTCATGGAATCAAGCGTTGCGATGAATATTGCCATCTATGTTTATGACGAAGCCGAAGTGCTGGATTTTTCCGGCCCCTTCGAGGTTTTTTCCACCGCCAACCGGCTGGCGGAATCCGCAGACTTGTTTCATGTCTGGCTGATCGCAGAAAAACGTCAAGTGGTCAAGGCGCGTGGTGATTACCGGGTTCTGCCGCATTATGATTTCGCCAATCACCCCGATATCGACGTCTTGCTCATCGCAGGCGGAGACCATCGGAACGAAATCAGCAAAACTGCGGTTCTGGAGTGGATTCAAAAACAGGCGGCACAGGCGCGACTGGTTGCTTCGGTTTGCACTGGTGTATTTTTGCTGGCTGAAGCGGGCGTGCTCAAGACGCAAAGCGTCACCACACACTGGGAAGATATCCCAGATTTGCGTCGCCTTTATCCTGAATTGCAAGTCTGTGAGAACCGGCGCTGGGTAGATGAAGGGCGCTTCGTGACTTCTGCCGGCATTTCGGCCGGCATCGACATGAGCCTGCATCTGGTGAGCCGTTTGCACAGCTTGTCGCTGGCCGAAAAAACCGCAAGACAAATGGAGTTTGACTGGACGAAAGATTGAAGCTGTAGCGCAGAACAGCAGGAAACTTCTCTGCCACTTAGCTGCACCGGCAAACCAGCGAAGCCGGAGGAGGACGAAACTCGCTCGAAATTCTTCTGACTTCACTTGACTCGGGCGTGTGCCGGTAACGCTGTCGCCTGAGCCACCAAACTCAGCTCAGGGGCGAGCTTCCAGATCGTCGTCGGTTTTCTCGGGCGCCATCAAGTCAGCCCGGCTGACACCCATGGCCAAAGCACCGGCGCTGGCTACATAGATAGAAGAATAGGTACCGACCACAATACCGATGATCAGCGCCAGTGCAAAGGCTTCAATCACTTCTCCGCCGAGCGTGTACAGGGCAAACAACACCAGCAATGTGGTCAAAGAAGTAACCAGCGTACGAGATAGAGTCTGATTGATCGAAAGGTTGATCACTTCGGTGGCATTCTTCTTGCGAATCTTACGGAAGTTTTCACGGATGCGGTCAAACACAACAATGGTATCGTTCAGGGAATAGCCGATTACCGCCAGAATCGCTGCCAGCACACTGAGGTCGAAATCCAGTTGCAACACCGAAAAGATACCCAGTGTAATGGTAACGTCATGAATCAGGGCCGCGACCGCACCCAGCGAAAACCGGTATTCGAATCGCAGCGAGACATAAACCAGAATCGCGAACAAGGCATACAATACGGCAAGACCGCCATCATCGCGCAATTCTTCACCTACCTGCGGGCCGACAAAATCGACCCGGCGCACATCCATACCCTTGTCACTTTGCGCTTCCAGTAACGGGATGATTGCAGAGCTCAGCTCCGCCTTGTTCTGCCCTTCGTGCGGCACCAGACGCAATAATACTTCACTGGCACTGCCGAAATGTTGCACGATCGCATCGCCAAATCCCTGCTTCGCCAGCACATCACGAATCGGTTTGAGATCGACCGGCTCCTGATAGCCGACCTCGATAACACTACCGCCGGTAAAATCGATGCCGACATTCAACCCCAGACTAAACAGGCTGACCACAGATAACAGCACCAGTGTCGCCGACATCATCATGATCGGCTTGCGGATGCCCATAAAATCAAATTCTTTAACAAAAGCCATAATAGTTTCCGAATAATAAGCCGATTAGATGGCCAGTTTGCTGATTTTCTTGCGCCGCCCATAGGTCAGATTGACGATCGCGCGGGTTCCCATGATAGCGGTAAACATCGAGGTCAAAATACCCAGTGACAGGGTTACGGCAAACCCCTGAATCGGACCGGTGCCAAAACCGAACAGAATCACCGCCACGATCAACGTGGTGATATTGGCATCCGCGATGGTACTGAATGCCTTCTGGTAACCGGCAAAGATGGACGCCTGTGGCGAATTTCCGGCGCGCAATTCTTCCTTGATGCGCTCGAAAATCAATACATTGGCATCCACCGCCATACCCACAGTCAACACGATTCCGGCGATACCCGGCAAGGTCAGCGTGGCCTGAATCATCGACAGTAATGCGATCAGCAAGACCAGATTGAAGCTCAGCGCAATATTGGCGATCACACCGAAGACCTTGTAATACACCAGCATGAAAATGAGAACCGCAACAAAGCCGATCACCACCGACATGAAGCCCTTGTCGATATTTTCCTGACCCAGGCTCGGGCCGACGGTGCGTTCCTCGATGATCAGCATCGGCGCGCGCAGGGCACCGGCTCGCAGCAGCAGGGCCAGGTCGCGTGCCTCGCGGGTGGAATCCAGCCCGGTGATATGAAAACGCTTGCTCAACTGATCGCGAATGGTGGCTACATTGATAACTCGCGATTCGGTTTTCTTGATTTTTTTGCGTTCACCATTGATTTCCTTGTATTCATACTTGTCTTCGATGAAGACGACCGCCATCGGCTTGCCTATATTGTCACGTGTCACCTTGCTCATGCGATCCGCACCCTGGCCATTGAGCGTGATGGTGACATCCGGGGTACCGGACTGGGTATCGATTCCCGAAGCCGCACCTACGATCTGGTCACCCGTCACGATCACGCGACGCTTGAGCAGAATCGGTGAACCGTCGGTTTGCTTGTACAGTTTGCTGCCGACCGGAATCTTGCCGCTACGCTGTGCCGCCGACCAATCCGCCAGTGTGCCCTGCACCAGACGAAATTCGAGCGTTGCGGTTGCACCCAGAATCTCTTTCGCGCGAACCGTATCCTGAACACCCGGAAGCTGGACTACGACCCGGTCTTCGCCCTGACGCTGAATCACCGGCTCGGCTACGCCCAGCTCATTGACCCGGTTTTTCAGCGTTGAAATATTTTGCTGCAAGGCAGCACTCTTTTCTTCGCGTAGTGCCTGATCGGTGTAGCTCAACTGAATGAAATAGCTTTTACCGTCATTACTGGTCTGGAAGATAAAATCACGAAATTCTTCTTCCAGTAGTGCCAGCCCCTTGTCCCGCTCCTGAGCCGAAGAAAAGCGTATCCGTAATTGATCCTTGCCAGCCTGAACCGAGCGATAACGGATCTTTTCATCCCGCAGAAAACCGCGGATTTCGATCGCAGCCCGCTGCAGCGATTTCGAGATGGCCGACTCCATGTCCACTTCCATCAAAAAATGTACGCCGCCGCGCAAATCCAGCCCGAGATACATCGGTTTGGCATTCATCGAGCGTAACCACTGTGGCGTGGACGGTGCCAGATTGAGCGCGACGCGATAGCGGGAATCCTGCTTGAACAATTCTTTCTTGATCAGGCTGGCCGCCTTCAGTTGCTGTTCTTCGTTATTGAATCGCACCAGAATATTGCCATCGCCCAGTTCGATCGAGCGATACGGGATGCTCAGGCTATTAACCACATCTGTGATATGTTGCAACTCGTTCTGATCGACCAGTTTGACACGATGAGAAATCTGCACGGCTGGGTCTTCACCGTACAGGTTTGGTGCCGCGTAAATCAATCCCAGCACAATCACGACGATGAGCAGCAGGTACTTCCAGGCAGGATATTGGTTGAGCATGTCTAATGGCTTCTAGGGCTGAATGGTTCAGGGTTACAGATTCTTGATCGTACCTTTGGGTAAAACCGTCGCAACGGCATGACTCTGGACTTTGACTTCGACATTATTGGCGATTTCGCAGGTCAGATAATTGTCAGTAACATCAGTAACTTTGCCGAGAATGCCGCCCTGGGTGACGATTTCATCGCCCTTGCTCAGCGCTTCCACCATCAGCTTGTGCTCTTTCGCTTTCTTTTGCTGCGGACGAATCAGCAGGAAGTAAAAGATTACGAACAGAATAATCAATGGCAGAAAAGACATGAAAGGGTCGCCTTGTCCGGCGGGGGCGCCCTGCGCCATGGCATCACTTATAAAAAAGCTCATAACAGTACCTTTAACGATCAATATCGATGGGAAAAACGGCGCGTATTATTGCACAGTGGAAAGCCGATATGAAAATTATTTCACAACTGCTCCGGTGCTACCCGAAAGAAGGCTTAAGGGCTTTGCTGAACCGGGACTCAAGCCTGGTGCACAGTCTGGTTTCCGCGCGCATCAGGTAGCGCGCCGGGCATAAAACTCAGTGGCAAATTGTTCGAAGCGATGCTGCTCGATGCTGTCCCGAATCTGCCGCATCAAATCCTGAAAATAATACAGATTATGAATGGTATTGAGACGCGCTCCGAGAATTTCACCGCATTTGTCGAGGTGACGCAGATAAGCCCGGCTATAGTTCCGGCAAGTGTAACAGCCGCAATTTTCATCCAGCGGACGCGTGTCGGTGGCATAGCGGCTGTTGCGGATCTTGATGATGCCATTATGCGTGTACAGATAACCGGTGCGCGCGTTGCGGGTTGGAATCACGCAATCGAACATATCCACGCCGCGTCGTACTGACTCGATCAAGTCTTCTGGCTTGCCCACGCCCATCAGATAACGCGGATGACTGGCTGGCATATGCGGCATCAAATGGTCGAGCACTTCGTTGCGCTCATCCATCGGTTCGCCCACCGACAGGCCGCCGATGGCATAGCCGTCGAAACCGATTTCGGTCAACACTTCAATCGAATGTTTGCGCAAATCGCCATACATGCCGCCTTGAACTATGCCAAACAAGGCAGCCGGATTATCGGCATGTGCGGTTTTACTACGCGCCGCCCAGCGCAGGGATAACTCCATAGACTCCCTCGCCTGCTCGGGTGTAGCCGGATACGGCGTACATTCATCGAAAATCATCACGATGTCTGAACCGAGATCTCGCTGTACCTGCATCGAGATTTCCGGAGTCAATTCGACCGGAGAGCCATCGACCGGAGAGTTGAAACGAACGCCCTGCTCCGAAATCTTGCGCATTTCAGCCAGACTGAATACCTGAAAACCACCGGAATCGGTCAAAATCGGTCCTTGCCAGTGCATGAAATCATGCAGATCGCCATGTTGCTTGATGATCCCGGTGCCGGGGCGCAGCATCAGATGAAAGGTATTGCCGAGGATGATTTGCGCGCCGAGGTCCTGCAATTCTTCCGGAGTCATGGCCTTGACTGTGCCATAGGTGCCGACCGGCATAAACGCGGGGGTTTCGACCACGCCACGCTGGAATTTCAGGCGGCCACGACGAGCCTTGCCGTCGCTGTTATCGATTTCAAATTTCATGATTGGGTGAGATGGTTGAAAGAGACTGAAAAATCAAAGCGCGATTAAACCACAGCTGCCGCAGCCGACCCAGCGTTTTGACGGTTGCCGGCGGTTGCAGTATTGCAATTTCGATGTTGACCCGTCGGAGAGGACCAAAGATGGAATGCAGCCGTTACTGGGATGCATCCGGCTCGGACTGAATCCGGTTGCGGATCAACATTGCATCGCCGTAACTGAAAAAACGGTAATGTTGCTCGACTGCATGTCGATACGCCTCGAGAGTGAATTGCTTGCCGGCAAAAGCGCTGACCAGCATCAACAGGGTCGATCGCGGCAAGTGAAAATTGGTCAGCATCGCATCGACCACGTTGAATTGAAATCCGGGCGTAATGAACAGGCGGGTATCACCATGAAAAGGTTGCAGTTGCCCACTCGCCTGTGCCGCGGCTTCCAGACTGCGTACCACAGTCGTGCCGATCGCTATCACCCGACCACCACGCGCCCGCGTTGCCGCCACCTGCTCGCAGACAGATACATTCACCTCGACCATTTCCGCATGCATACGGTGATTTTCTACTTCATCCACACGTACCGGCTGAAAGGTACCGGCGCCGACATGCAGGGTCAGATGCGCCATTTCGATGCCCTGCTGACGCAGGGTTTGCAGCATATCCTGATCGAAATGCAAACCCGCAGTCGGTGCCGCCACTGCACCCGGTTTTTCGGCGAACACGGTTTGATAACGCTCGCGGTCTTCGGCATCGTCACTGCGCTCGATGTAGGGCGGCAACGGCATGTGTCCGTGTTGTTGCAGCAACTCCAGCCAGCTGCACTCACTGTGCTGTCGCAACACAAAGAATTCGCCGGCCCGTTCCACCATTTCGCATTCAATCTGATCTTGTAATAGCAGTCGGGTGCCGGGCTTGGGCGATTTGCTGGAACGAATATGCGCCCACAGGGTATGGTCATCGATCAAGCGCTCGACCAGCACCTCGATCTTGCCACCGCTTTGTTTTTGGCCGAACAACCGGGCCGGAAAGACCCTGGTATTATTGAACACCATCAAATCCCCCGGCTGCACCCACTGTGGCAAATCGGTGAATTGCTGGTCATACATGCTTTGCTGTTGCGGATCCAGCAGCAAAAGACGTGATGCCCGGCGCTGTTGAAGCGGCTTTTGCGCGATCAGCGAGGCGGGTAATTGATAATCAAATTCAGAAGCCTTCATATTTTTCCCCAAATCGGCGGGCGCGCAATGATACGGATATTTATGCGCCACGGCCAATCGCGTGTACACGCATATTTATCTAGAATTTTGTCATGTTTGCGCTACCACTTCGACAGATTATGAATTAGAATCCCCGCCTATCAAATTGCCGGGGTGGCGGAACTGGTAGACGCGGCGGATTCAAAATCCGCTGGTGGTAACACCTTGGGGGTTCGAGTCCCCCCCCCGGTACCATTGTTTTTTTAGCTGGCGGCAATCTGCTCTTGGACATGCTATGCCGGTTGAATATGGACTTGCCGGTTTTAACGTTGCGCTTTCTCAAGGCGATCTGCGATTAAACTCGATCAACTGCATTATAAAAAGAGAATCATCATGAAACGTCTCGCTATAATTCTAATCAGTCTGTCTTTCTCGATTATCAGCATGTCAGCTTCGGCCCAGGCACCCGGTTATGCCTATGTTCCCTACCAGCAATACCCCAATTACAGCCAGCAATCTCCGGCCCAGTTACTCGAATACGGCATCAAAATATTGCAGGATTACCTCAAGTCCGGCGATTTCAACAATCAGGATGAAGTCTTCAACTTTCTCGACAACCAGTTTTCCCAGTTCTTCGATTTTGAACAAATGGCTCGCTGGGCTGGCGGTTTTTATTATCAGCGCATGAATTCTGCGCAGCGATACATCTTTCAGCAAAACCTGAAGAAGATGTTTTTTATCGCTTTCGCTCGAATCGTCAGTGCCTATGGCGATGCCCAGCCTCGCGTCGAATTCTTTCCACCGCGTCGCCAGGGATACGACGAAGTAGTGGTCACCGCACGAGTCATACCTGCCAATAATTTCCCGATCCGTATCGATTTCCGCTTCATGCAGGGTCCTCAGGGCTGGAAAATCTATGATGTTGGCACCAACGGCAACAGTGCGGTCGCCTATTATCGTGCCTATTTCAGAAACCTGATTCGCACTGGCGGTCTGGCTGCACTGACCCAGCAATAACCACCGCATCTTAAGCTTTACGGATTCCCTATGGACACGCATCGACTGCTGACCAAACTCAGCACCCGTATTCTTTTCCAGTTCATCATCGCCATTGCACTGGTTGCTGTCGCGCTGATAAGCAACGCCGATTTTTTGCGTCATTTTTATCTGGAAAATCAGCAAACCAACACCGGCATTATCATCAACAGCATCATCGTCGGTATACTGCTGCTGGGCATGATCAATTTGCTTTGGCTGTTGCTGAGTTACCGTCGGGAAGAAAACGCGATCGCCGGTTTTGTCGAAAATGTCGAAGCCATCCGCAAGGATCCGATCGAGGGGCTGAATACGCACAGCCTGATCGCAAAACGCTATGCCACGATGAAGTCGATCAATACCTCCAACGGCGAAATCAACCACAATGCGCTGGCCGCCATGCTGACCGCCGATGAAGGTACGCGCCTGGGCGTTGTGCGATTCATTAATAACATTCTGATCCTGACCGGTGTATTCGGGACGATTGTATCCCTGTCGATTGCATTGCTTGGCGCATCCGACCTGATCGAAACCGCGGGTGCCGGTCTGGACGGCATGGGTCTGGTCATTCATGGCATGTCGACCGCCTTGTCGACCACCATCACTGCAATTGTCAGTTATGCCCTGTTTGGTTATTTCTATCTGCGCGTCAAGGATGTGCAAACCCATTTGATCAGTGGTATCGAACACTTGACCTCGGTGTATCTGATTCCGAAATTCGTCAAGCGCAGTGAAGACATCGTCAATCAGATGAGCGGCTTGATCAAAGGCATCATCCGCGCCACCGAACGCATGACCGATACGCAGGAAATCTACCAGGCTTCCGCCACCACGCTGCAGCAATCGGTCAACAGCAACAAGCAGCAAATGGATGAACTGACCCAGGACATTGCCATCATCAAAAAGATTCTGCGCGAAGGCTTCCGCCTGCCCGCGCCGGCTCCGGGACAGGAATGAGCGCATTTTCTCCACTCGGCCCACACAGTCTCGACTCGGATAACGGCGACTCTTTCTGGCCGGCGTTTACCGACATCATGACCGTGGTGGTGCTGATTTTCATCATGGCCACCAGCCTGTTGATCGTACGAAATTACAAGTTGGTCGCCGACCTGCAAGACAGCATTGAAGCAGAACGGCTGGCTTCGCAAGTGATCGAATCCACCACCCAGGAAAACGCCACGCTGGAAGAGCGCCTGACCAACGCCGAGCAATTGAATTCACTGCTGCGCCTGAAGTTACTGAAAAAAGACGAGTTACTGGCGCAAGCCAAAACCGAGGAAGCACGCAAACTCAAGTCTATACAGGAACTCAAGGCCGAAAGAATCGAACTACAGCGTCAGCTTCAAACACGTCAGGCGAAGCTGGTCGAAGCCCGACAGCAAATCGAAGTCGCCAGTGCCGAAGCGCAGGATTTCGCCAATCAGCTGGATGAATTGAAACTGCAATTGCAGCAGCAACAGCAATTGACAACGGCAGCCCAGCAAGAACTGGAACTGGCGCAGGCCGAAATCGCCGCGTTGAATGCCTCGACCGAAAAACAGCAGCAAGATATCGCGCTGCTGGAAAAGGAAAAAATCAAGTATAACCGCCAATTACTGACCCTTAAGGGTGAGTATGATGTAGTCAAATCCAAGTATGATGAATTGATCAAACCGGCACGCAGTGCCAAGGGTAAATACGTCGCTGAAGTGTTTTACAAGAAAAAAGGAGGCGAAGTCATTCGCTTCAAGGAACCGGGTGAAAACAAATACCGCAACATGAGTCTGGCGCAGGTGGAAAAACGTTTGACCCGGCTGAAGAAAGAAAAAGGCAAGGAATTGTATGTCAAGATCATAATCCCCAAAGACAGTGGGCTGACCTACAACGAAGCCTGGGGATTCATGAAGCGCCTGCTGGATAAATACGATTATTACTACCAGCAGGAAGCGACTGACAAAAAAGCTGATTGATTCTTGCGAATGGACCAAACCTGATCTGTTCTGCCCGGCCTTGATCACAGCCGACTCTGCAGCCATCTATCCTTGCAGCCGCCTATCGCAGCGTAATTTATTCTTCAGCGAGCTGATAGGACATCAGCCAGTACGAAGGCCTTCGTACACGCCCTGCTCGAATTCCGACCCGTAGCCGATAGTGAATTCAATTCCGGTTGAACCGCTGAATCGGATATTAAAAGCTTTCCACAAACTGATGCGAGCTGCCAGCAATACAGACTGGTGATCCAGAAGTTAAATCTGACAGGAGAACCGGGTCTTGCCCCAGGGCATATTTCTCTGTCACACTGTGCAGGCACATTGGAGCGTGCCTAGATGAATAAGCCATTCTGCCCCGCTCCCTTCTACAAACCTATGACGAAAGGAACACACTCATGGCCAATCGAACCCAACTCAGCTTCGCCAGTTTCAATCTTTACAATCTTAACCGACCAGGATTGCCGATATATCGCGACCGAGATGGCTGGCCGGAAGATCAGTATGCACGCAAGACCGACTGGATCAGAAAACAGTTACAGGCGCTGCAAGCCGATGTCTGGGGCTTTCAGGAATTATGGCATCAGCAAGCCTTGCAGGATTGTTTCGATGGCGCTGAACTGGAGCAGGACTATACCCTGCTTACACCGCCACAGCATCACGGCGGACGCATCACCTGCGCAGCCGCTGTGCGGCAGGACCTGCTGGTAGATGAACCGGAATGGATCGTCAATTTTCC